>JBAXDB010000038.1:0-20674 GCA_037141135.1 bacterium
CCCAGATCGCCATAGAGCGTGGTGTAGCCGACGGTCATCTCGGACTTGTTGGCATTGCAGGTGAACACGCCGCCAAAGGCCGCCGCCACAGCGGCCAGCACTCTGGCGGACCGATCACGGGCCTGGACGTTTTCCATCAGGAATTCCGTAAGCGCCAATTTCCGCCTGGCATCAGGCCACTGCACCTCGACTTTAGACAACTGCGTTCGAGTGTGCAGCACACTCTCTTCTATGGGAATTTCCATATAGCCACACCCGAGGTTCTGCGCGAGTTCGCGCGCCAGGACAATGGTGGTTTGGGAATTGAACCGGCTGGGCATATTGACAAGCAGCAAGCGCTCAGCCGGAAGAATACACCGGTAAATGGCCGCCACCACGGCGGAATCAATCCCGCCCGAAGCCCCCACCACTACGCGCTCCACCCCGCACGCCTTCATGAACCGTTCCGTTCCGTAACAGATCGCCTTGAACAACATGGCCACATCATCTTCCGATGGCACAATAGGGACGCCAAACATCTGCCCGCCGCCGGTAGGGAGGTAAAAATCTATGACTCCATCCGTATAAGGGGCGAGCGGCTTGATGCTGTTTCCGTGCCCGTCGTAGATGCAGGAAAGTCCATCAAAAGTGAAAACCGTCTTGCCGTTGTTCTGGAGCCCGGTGTTATTGACATAGATCAGGGGCCGCTTAATTTTGGCAGCCGCCGCGGCAAAGACCCGATTACGCTTGTTGTTTTTATTGAAGGTGAACGGAGAACAACTCGCATTAACCACAAAATCAACACCATGGTCCGCCAGTATCCGAAGCGGCGACACGTCGTAATCACTATCCCAGGCATCCTCGCAAAGCACCGCACCAATCCGACCGCAGGCCGTGACAACGGGAGCAATTATTTCGTTCAACGGCCGCCCCAACTCGGCAGCCAGTTTCCGGGCATCGTAAAAATGGCGACTATCATCGAATTCCCGGTAGTTGGGCATGAGAGTTTTGATGACAAATGAGTATGGGCCATCTTTGGGACCGACAAAGTGTCCCGACTCGGCAACAAACAAGGCATTATACTTGCGCGTCCGGCCATCCTCATTCTTCAGGCTCCAATCGAGTCCCACATTACCGAAAAGAACGGTCAGGCCGGTGGATGCCACCCGGATTTCATTGCCACACGCTTCACACTCACGCAAAAAGGCTGCCCGCTCCCACTCATCCCCGAGCAAATAGCCGGGAATAGCCATTTCAGGAAAGACAAGAAGTTCCACCCCGTCTTGTTTAGCTGTCTCGATGCTGGCCAGCATTGAGGCTGTATTCTCCCGAGGCCGTCCTGGCAGAACCTCCATCTGCACTAATCTGACTTGAATTTTATGCATCGCAATCACCGTCTTCACGCATTTATTTACTCCATCCGGTCACCGGTGTCACGACAGCAATTCTCCTAACACGGCATAGCCTCTTCCACCTGAATAAGAAAGGACCAAAGGTTCAATCCACCCGGCCGCCACCAAAGGCCCGGCTGGGAAGTTCGCCATGCCAGATAAGGGCTGCATTTTTTGCGGCGCGGCACTGCTCTGATGCCGGTGCGCGGTAAATCAACCGGAACATAGCCCCAGAATTCTGCAGTTCAGCGATCGCCTTAACCTCCTTGCCGGAGGACACAAACCATTCAGGTCGCATCAGATCCACCCGCATGTCATGGCTCTCGCCCGGCTTCAGTACCACCACAGTCTCATCAGTCACCCCTGGCCGAGACTGCCCCAAGCCGACCCATTTCCAGTCCTGATTGCCCCAGGAGCGGGCGGTATCGTTTTCCAGCGTCAGGGAAAGACCATCCTTGAGATCCACCACGGCGAGCATATTGGAGGAAACGTTCATCAGTGTAATCGTCACCGCGCGGATCGACCAGTTTGTCGGAGACGCCGTTTCCAACTTCGTAGCGACCCCCAGGTTGCACCACCGATAGCCCTTCATGACCGAAATACCCTTGCCGGAAACCGCCACTTCCATTTCCAGCGGCACTTGAATCTCACCACGCCGCCTCATAGTCTCCATCTGCTTCGCCTTGTCCGGTTGCGCGAAAAAGGCTTCCAGCCCATAGCGCACCGGCAATACCGCACCCTGCCAATACCGGTCCAGACGACCACGCAGGAAAAGCCCGCCTGCGGGTTTTTCATCCGACAGGTAATCAAGCCGCGCCACCCCGCCTTCCGTCTGCTTCAAAGCGGCATAGACCATTCGTCCCTGCCTCGCCTTCTCAACGCTTATCCCTGCCAGCCCGCCCCGCACCTGGTTGGTCGGCACCCTGCTGATATCAAAATCCAACCGGACGTAGCTGCCACGGAATGGATCCACCGGATCCATGGGTGCCGTGCGCAGGTAAGTGACTTCGCCCTTATGCAACACCCATTCCCGCTCACCCGCCATATAGCCAAGGACAAGAAGCTGAAGCACGATAACCAATAACACCAATTTTGCTCTCATTGGACAGCCCTCCCATCCTTCTGCTTGCGAGTTCGCGTATAAAGGAAGCCTTCCACAAGCAGCACTGCACCAATTGCCAGAAATACAAGACCGCGCACCAATTGACTTTCGAACAGGTCAAAATAGCGGGCCACTACCAGGAGGACCAGCAGAACCGACCCGATCACGGTGGGTTTGATTAGCCCTTCACTGCACCCGCGTGTCATCATCGCCGCGACCATCCCGACAAAAACCAGATTGAAGGGACCCGCAATAACCCACCCGGCAACAGCCTGTGAGCTGATCAGGTCAACCACCCCGAGGATCACCGTGAGTGGCACCAGGTAAACCTCCCAGCCCGGATCGCCCTCCTCCCTTCGCACTTTGCCGGTCTTTTCCAAATACGCCAGCCCAAGCCACAGCACCAGTGCCAATGACAACGGGATCAGGCCAAACGTAAAATGCGTCCAGAGGATGGTATGGTCATGCCAGTAGAAAAGATCATGGGCGAGTTTGGGAAAGCTCATGAGGTAGAGCATGACCCAGAAGATTACCCACCCGTAAAATCCGAAGACCTTTGCCGCACCGGGAAAATTGCCGGGATAAGCCGCAAGCCGTGAGGCGGCAATCAGTCCTGCGGAAATACTAAGAAAGGTTGAGACAAGCAACCATTCTGAGTCACCTCCCACGGGTAGCGTAAAGCCATACGAGAACAGAAAGGCCGGGATCAGGACCGCCAGCAGGATGCGTGACCGGCACCGCCAGGCGAGCGTCCCTAGAATCAGGACGATACAGGCCGGAGCGACCCAGACCGGTGAATCAAAGGCCAACCTTTCCGAGCCGCCCCACACCGCCAGCAGCACGGCAGCCAGGATGGCCTGGGGAATAGACGGCATGACCAGCGCCATGGCCATGGCACCCAGTCCCCAAATCAGGAACGCATTCGGGAAATGCTCATCAATATGGTAGATCTGCGCGACCAGCCAGATCCCGGCCCCGAACAGCATTGAGCCCAAAAGGGAAATACCATCCCCGAGCGCTCGGTATCGCGCCTGCCCGAATTGCAGAAAGAGTCCGGTCACATGCGCGGCGGCCACGCCCCCCAGAATAAGCGCCAGTTTGGCGAACTTCGGGATCGCATCCCAGTTATAAGCCAGCAGCAGGATCACGCCGAGCCCGACAATCACCGCGCCCAGGCAGGAGAAAATAATCATGCCCCAAGACCGGTCGTTCTGTTCAACCGGATAGCGCGCCTGGAGGGCCTCCGCCTGCTCACGGGAAATCACCCCAGCAGATTGCCAGGCCCGGATCTCCCCCCGCAACCATTCATGCATTTCATTCTTCATTCTTTTATGTCCATATCACGCACCAGGAGACCATTCGGGAATGGGCGCAGGGCAAACTTGAGCAGTTTTCCCGCCCCGCAGAGTGGAAACCTCTCTCTCTACTGCAGCGACACTCTGCCTGGTCGTATGAATTTCCATCGTCAGATCAACCACATGCCGTTCTCCTGGAGCCAGACGTATTACCCGCCCCTGCTGGCGCTCGAAGCGTTTCGGGTTCGGCAGATTGGTGCCGGGTTCAAGACCTGTGACATAACCGTCACCTGCACCGGCCGTATTCTTCCATTGGGTGAAACAGGGAAGTTGCTTGAGATTGAAACGCAGCGCAACGCCCTTGTTTCCCGCTTTGTTCCGCAACATCGTCACCGTATTCCCCTTCCGGTCAGCGCAAAGCCGGTGCCAATAAACCTGTTCCACATAACCGGGTGTTGGAGCCATATAGGTATCATATCCCTTGAGGCCTTCCATTGCCCGGGGATCGCGCGGGGCCACCTTGCGACTGGGCGCCACCAACCGGCCACCCTTCTCCAGAAACGGCTCGCCAAAATTACAGTGATAAAGCAATTCCAGCTCCTGGGTCATTGTGTTCATGTTGACGATCTCATCATGGATAGTGACCGCATTACTTCCCACGACGGTTGAAAAGCGCGTTTCAAGGCGCAGGCACGGGAAGAATAACATTCCTTCATCAACAATGCCCGAAACCACCAACTCGGTGACACCGTTAGATTCAATCACGTCGACCGTCACCCGGCTGGCGGGACTATTGGCGATGCGGCCATGCAGAGGTAGCATGATCTCGGCAGGATTGCCATTGTTATCAGGAACACTGTCCTTTCCCGGTGCACCATTGGAGCTTAATCCGCAGCGCACGATACATTCATCAAACCCCTGAAGCCAACCCAAGCCTCCATGGTCGGCGGAATTAACAAACAGGGGATTCACGGGGCCGGCAACTGGTGAGCGCCATCCGATTTCGCACCCGTTATAGTGTCCTTTCCACAAACCCATGCCACGACTGGGAACAATGGTGAATGAGAGCGCGCCATTGTTAACCTCAATGACATCCACCCCATCAGTGAGGCCGCCATGCAGAGTCCGCTTCACAATGGACCAACCGCGCACCCCCTTGCAGCTCGAATTTTCCGGCGTGACACAGAGTGCATCCAGCCAGATCCCCGCCTTGACATCCGTCAGAACCCAACTCATTTTTTTTCTCATAACGTATTCTTTACGTTTTGGTGAATAATGCACTATAATTTTGAGCTTCACGAATTTTTGAATCCGAGGAACTGTTTGAAAGGCAAATAGAGATCAAGATATTTTCAATGCGGCCCTGAAGCGGGCTCCGGGCGAATACTGGCTGGGTGATGGCGTTCATCCGACTTCTGCCGGCCATCAACTTATGACAGACGCCTGGCTGAAAGCCACAAGCGGGATTATATAATTATGCATTACGATATAGGTTCTTTTTTTAAATCAGCTGTTTTCTGGTCGGCGTTTGGCGCTTATATTTTGGCATCATTGCTCAAAACCATGGGCAATCTGATGCGCACAGGCAAAGTAGATTTCCACTATCTCACAACATTGGGGGGAATGCCGAGCGCACATTCGGCCATGGTATGCGGGCTCACCACTTCCATTGGGCTGACGGAAGGCTTTGGGAGTACTCTTTTTGTGCTCTCATTTGCCTTTGCCACTGTCGTCATGTTTGATGCGTCTACCGTCCGGCGTGCGACAGGACTCCAGGCACGATTGTTGAATAAGATTATTGATGAGGTGTATAAAAGCCACCACCTGTCCGCCCAGAAGCTTATCGAAATTCTAGGGCATACCAGGCTTGAAGTCTTTGCCGGCATGATTACAGGCATCCTGTTCGGGTTCGTGACAACCTATTTCTTCCATTAATTTTGATTCGGTGCTTTACATCTGCCCCGTGAATCAGGTATACGAGTGCCTCCTTTTCATAAAGGGGCGGTAGCTCAGTTGGTAGAGCACCACGTTCGCAACGTGGGGGTCACGAGTTCGAGCCTCGTTCGCTCCACCATCCTTAGCTCGCAGCGTAGCATAGAGTGAAGGATGTCACGCCTTAGGCTCAGTATTTCATGGCGAAGGCGGGGGCTCTTAAGATAAACCTCGCTGCGAGGTCAGGGTTTGGCGGATCAATATACGGGAGCAATAACAACATGGCTGACAAAAAGATGATTTCCCCGCGTGCGCTGGTTCACTTCGCCGATGCCCAGGTAACGGCCATGGAAGCAGAGAAAACGTTGCCGGCCAAATTCCGCCGATTGCTAAAAACACTGGACCTCAAGCCACGGGTCAATGGAGCCAATGTCGGGATAAAGATGCATTTTGGCGGCGGTATCGGGTTCACCACGATTCCACCCGTTTTCATCCGGATACTGGTGGAGGAACTCCGGGTGGCAGGGGCAAAGAAGATCCGGGCCATGGATAGCAATCCGGACGATGGCGTGGCGCGGGGCTATACCCGGGATGTGCTGGGCTGCGAGGTCATCTCCACGTTCGGCAGCACCCGGAAATATCTGGTTGAGGAGAAAATTGGCTTCAAAACCCTGGATTCGGTTGAGTTTGGTGGCGAAGCGCTGCATTCGGATGTCCTGATCGATCTGTCGCATGTGAAGGGGCATGGGGCGTGCGGGTTTGGCGGGGCACTGAAGAATATCGCGATGGGCATCACCAATCCGCCATCACGGAGCAAACTCCATCATCTGGAGGGCGGCTTGACTTACGATGCCAGGAAATGCACTTACTGCCTCAAATGCTTCAAGGAATGCAAGAACAAGGCCATTAACAGGAATGACGAGAAGAAAACCGTGGGCTTTTTCTTCCATAACTGCACCTTCTGCCAGCATTGCGTCATGATCTGTCCCGAAAAGGCCATCCGGATGGAAAACCGGAAGTTCAAGGACTTTGCCGAAGG
This sequence comes from bacterium, assembly GCA_037141135.1. Taxonomy (GTDB): domain Bacteria; phylum Verrucomicrobiota; class Kiritimatiellia; order CAIKKV01; family CAITUY01; genus JAABPW01. The sequence goes on from JBAXDB010000038.1 coordinate 6,739, forward strand.
GATGGCACTCGTAACGACCGCCTTCCTGCGCCACTTCAAGCCGGAGCAATTACTCTTCATCAATGTTATGACCCAGATCACCATGTATTGCGACTGCTGGGGCCTGAGCACGCCTGCACTGGTGCCGGATATCGGCATCCTTGCGGCCGATGACATTGTGGCGGTGGAGACCGCCTCCCTCGACCTGATCAAGACCCGTGATCTCCTGCCGAATGGATTGCCCAAGGGCCGGAAACTGATGTCGGTCAAGGGGCATCTATTCGAGAAAATCCACGGCAAGGATCCCTATGAAATGATCCACCGGCTGCAGCGCCATTACGGCGGCAACAGTGCCTATACCATCAAGGAATGCCCCTGACAGGGGGTATTGGGCACGGAAAAACTGAACGTTGCGCCGGCGTTTTCCTGCCCCTCAGCCCACACCTGCCCCTCGTGTCGGCGAATGATGCGCTGAACTATGGCAAGGCCAATCCCGGATCCCTCAAATTCCGCAGCCTTGTGGAGTCGTTGAAAAGCGCCAAACAGCTTATCCGCATAGTGCGGATTGAAACCCACGCCTGAATCCTTGATATAATAAACAACATCACCGCCTTTAATGAACCCGCCAATTTCAATTTCCTTCACAGGCGATTTGGCTGTGAATTTAAGGGCATTGCTGATCAGATTCACCCACACCTGTCGCAGAAGAACCGCGTCGCCCCATGCATCAGGCATGGCGCCCAGGGTAAATTTGAATTGCCTGCGGATCTCTTCCGGGGCGACCTCGTTGTAAGTAGCCTCCACCAGCGAACGCATGTCGAGCCTCGTGCAATTAAATTCACTTTGAGTGGCGCCGGAGAGCGCCCGCAAATCACTGATCAAGCGGTTCATTTTACTGGCATTTGAGCGAATAATGCTCAGTAGACGCCGACCTTCATCATCAAGTTTTTCTCCGTACCCCTCTTCCAAAATACCGGAAAAGCCATCAATGGCCCTCAAAGGGGCGCGCAGATCATGCGAAACAGAATATGAAAAGGCCGCCAGTTCCTTATTGGTGCATTGCAACTGATGATTCCGCTCCGTCACTTGTTTTTCCAGGGCGGTTTTCAGTGAGATAATTTCCTGTGCTCGCTGCTGCACTGCCTCCAACATCGCATTCAAACCCGACGCCAAATCCGCGGCTTCATCAGCCCCGGGTAAAACCACTCTGGCATTTTGATTTCCCGCTTTCACCGCCACCATGACCGATTTGATGGCTTTCAGCCTGCGTACAAAATGAGTGCCTATAACAAAAGCCATAACGGAACCCATAAGAACAGCCATGCCAGCGCATAGTGTACCATTCACCCAGGTCTGGCGTCCCGCCATAAAAGCCATCATTAGCATGGCGTTTACAACCGCGACGCTGGTAACCAGGCGCCGCTGGAGTGTCCCCACAAAGAAATGACTTACAGTTCTGCTCATCATGTTACTCCATAACTTCGTTATTAAGATACGTACAGTCACAGAACACTTCCACTATATCCATGATACCAGTAAGAGCAAGTTTTGACTTTCCTCTCCGGTATCGCCCACCCCGAAATGTCCCTAAATATTATTCATAGATTTTATGAGCCTGACGGGGTTATTATTGACCCACAAAACAGCCATGAACAGCACTGACGACAAAAAAAGAGAGACCCTGAAGGCCCTCCTTGCCTCCGGAAGCGGGGCCACTCATCTTGCCGGTATTTGCGGGGTGGGAATGGCAGGGCTTGCCGTGTTACTCAAGGCCCGCGGTTTCCGGGTAACCGGCTGTGATTTAATGCTCAATAAACTTGCCGGCTGGCTTAAAGAACGCGGCATTGAGCTGACAGAGAAACACTCCCCCGCCCATATCACATCCGACATCAACTGGGTCATCCGCAGTGCGGCTGTTCCTGAAAATTCAGGGGAAATTCAGGCGGCTTTGACACAAAACATTCCCGTATTCAAACGGGGCGAAGTCTTGCCGGCTTTACTGGAACTTTCCCCCATCTCCATCGCCATTGCCGGCACCCACGGCAAAACAACCACCGCGACCTTCACGGCCCAAATTTTGACTTCCGCCGGATGTCAGCCCTCTTTCTGTATTGGCGGAGAGGTGGATCCCCTCGGAGGCGTCGCAGGGGCGGGCGCGGGCAACGTCATGGTCGTTGAAGCCGACGAGAGCGATGGAACCCTCACCTTGTATCACCCGGAAATTGCGGTCATCACCAACATCGACTTCGATCACATGGAACATTTCACAGGCGTCGAAGAATTTGAAGCATGTTTCAGTGCCTTTATCCGGCAGACCAAAAGGTGCCTGATCTACTGTGCGGATGATGCCCGGGCGGTCCAACTTTGCGGCATGCAGGGGCATGGCGTTTCCTACGGGCTATCGCCGACGGCCCAACTGCATGCCAAACGCCTGCATGAGCATCCTAACTCCACCTCGTTTCACGTATCTTGGCGGGATCACGATCTTGGCCAGTTTACTGTACATGCCCCGGGCCGACATAACGTGCTCAATGCCCTCGCCAGTCTGGCGGTCGGACTTGAACTCGGCTTAACACCGGATCAACTTCGCGACAGTCTGTCAAAGGTGGTCCTGCCCCGCCGGCGCTTCGAGCGCATTATCGACCGCGATGATGTGGTCGTCGTCTCCGATTATGCCCATCACCCAGCCGAGATCATGGTGCTGGTCAGCGCCGCACAGCGACTGGGACGGCCCCGCACCTTCGGAGTCTTCCAACCCCATCGTTATACCCGCACATTGGCACTGGGTCCCGATTATCCCCCGGCCTTTCAAGGCCTTGACGAGGTGGTGCTCTGTCCCGTTTATGCCGCCTCCGAGGCCCCTCTGCCGGGCGGATCCATCTGGGACCTCTATGCCCATTGCCGGAAATACCCCACAATGCGGACCGTTGTCGCCACCTCCCTGCGGGACGCCTGGGAGTACAGTCGGAATCAACTCAGAATGGGTGACCTTTTCCTCATCATCGGGGCTGGTGATGTCGATCGAATTGCCCGCTGGGCCCAGGATGATCTGAAGCAGCATCGCGTCGATGAGTTACATAGCCTGATTGGCCGGGCCATCCGCCAGATCGATCTGACATCAACCCTGGTCAAAGGAAACGAACCCCTGGCAAATCGCACAACGCTCGGGGTTGGCGGTAAGGCAGACCTGTGGATGGAGATCGGGACGGAGAAAGATCTTGAAAAGATAGCACGTTGGTGTCGCGAGGAGGCAATTCCACTTCAAATTCTGGGCGGGGGCAGTAATGTACTGGTCAGCGATCTCGGCGTCCGCGGTGTTGTCGCCAGGCTCACAGGTGAACCATTCCGCCGCATTGAGCAGCGCAATACCCTGGTCGTTGCCGGTGCTGGCACACCCCTTGCACGGTTGTCCCACTGGGCGGAAGACCATGAGAGCACCGGCTTTGAGTTTCTGGAAGGAATTCCCGGCACGGTGGGTGGTGCCATTGCAGGAAATGCCGGGGCGTGGGGCGGAGCCATCGCCGACGTCATTGAATGGGTCCGAATTTTGGATCGCGACAATCAGATATGCACCATTTCGCGCCAGAATCTCGATTTCGGCTACCGTGCCTGCACGACCCTGCACAACCAGATTATCATCGAGGCCGGCTTCAGACTGCACCCCGGTGATTCAAACCGGATTCGCCAAAGACATATGGAACTGGCAGCGCACCGCCTCTGGGTGAAAGGCCTGCGTTCGGCCGGCTCAATATTCAAAAATCCAGCGGGCCATTATGCCGGAAAGATCATCGAACAGGCCGGACTCAAGGGCTTTACCGTGGGCGGGGCAAGTATTTCTACCAAGCACGCCAATTTCATTGTCACGCAACCCGGCGCGACCGCCTCGGACGTTCGCGCGGTACTGGAAATCACACGCGATAAAATCCATCAAAAAGAAGGATTCCGTCTGGAAACCGAAATCCAGATCCTCGAATAAAAAGTCGCACAACTCCGATGATGCAGTTTACAAATAAAGATGGTATTTTGAAAGTGGTTGAAACAATAGGGAGAGCATATGAATATTAATGAACTGTCGCGTGATGAAAAATTGGCATTGGTAACGTTGACCGAAGTGGCGGTTATCAGTGATCGGGACGTCACGGATGTCGAGGTCGCCCAGGTCGAGGTCATCGTGGATGAGCTTGGCGAGGATCTGTTTCAAGAATTGGCGGAGGAGGCCGAAAGCCGCTTTGCAGAACGGTCGGCACTGAAAACGTTTCTTCTGACCATCACCAATCCCGATGCCCGTGAATTGATTTACGGCACCGTGCTCAGCGAAAGCCTGGCTAATACCATTCCCCACGAACAGGCTGAATTTATGGACTGGCTCGCGACCGCCTGGAATCTGCGCGTAGATGTTGAGAAAGGTGTGTAGGATCTGAAAGCACGCGACACCATGGATGCGTTGGCCAGCGGGCTGGCCGTTTTAGTTGATGCCCTGGCGATTTTCAGCGGATTTATGGCGGCCACCTGGCTACGTTTTTTAAGCGGGCTGATCACCGTCAACAGCATGCCTCCACGCCTGTTGTTTATGTATGGCTGGGGTGCAGCCATCACCACCATCATCTTTCTATTCATCTTTCGCTCCCTTGATCTCTATGTCCGCCCACAACAGGGCCGGTTTGTCGGCCGGATTCCCAGACTCATCCGGGCAACCGGTCTTGGCATTTTGATCACCACGGCCCTCGGTTTTGCAATCCGACCGGAGGATTTCCCCCCCTTCTCCCGTTTGACCATTGCCATTGCGGCAGGTTTCATCCTGACCCTCGTCATCATCGAGCGCTGGCTGTTGTTCCGGCTGGAACTCTATCTCGCACGAAAAGGGACAAACCATAAGCGCATCCTGATCATCGGAACGGATAGCGTGGCAGCCCATCTCAAACGGGGCCTCGAGTCCGACCCCCGCCTCCGCTCAACAGTCACGGGCTTTATTGAAACCGGCTCCGCGGCCACGGTCCCTGAAATTTCACCCGATCAGATTCGGGGGCAACTGGATAAGCTGGACGACATCCTCGACACGCACCCTGCCGACCAGATTATTCTTTCCGACAGCACCATTGGCCATCAGCGCATTCTGGAGATCATTCTGGCCGCTGAACGCAACATGATCACATTTAACATGGTGCCCGACATATTCCGGATCATGACCGGCAGCATGGATATGCAGACGGTGGATGACATCCCCCTGCTGGGTGTCAGCCGCTGGCCACTGGATACCTTCTGGAATCAGATGTTGAAACGATATGAAGATATCTCCGGCGCCTTTATCGGGCTTATTCTGCTCGCCCCCCTATTCGGGGTTATTGCCCTGCTGATCAAGCGCTCCACGCCCGGGCCGGTATTTTACCGCCAGAAACGGTGCGGCGAAAACGGCAAAGAATTCACCATTTACAAATTCCGAACCATGCTGAGCGATGCCGAAAAAGAGACGGGCCCAGTCTGGGCTGTGGAAAATGATCCACGCCGGACCTCACTGGGTGCCTTCCTCCGCCGCACGAACATTGATGAACTTCCCCAGTTATGGAATGTCCTGCGTGGCGACATGAGCCTGATCGGACCCCGCCCTGAACGACCGCACTTTGTCGAGAAATTCAAGGACGACATTGACCGCTATATCTGGCGGCATGCCTCAAAGCCTGGCATGACAGGCTGGGCCCAGGTCAATGGCCTGCGCGGAAATACCAGTATTGCCGAACGCATCAAGTATGATCTCTATTATCTTGAGAATTGGTCACTTTCCCTGGACTTCAAGATTCTGATCCGGACCTTCTCCGCTCAGAAGAATGCGTATTGATGGAAGGATTCAGAATTCAGTGGGGCCTCGTGAGGTCGCGAGCGCCCTCAGATTTTTCGTAGCGTGAGAGGTAAATGCACGGCAAGGGTTCAGGGTTCGGGGTTCAGGACGCAAGTCGTTGTTTGTCACAATGTTATCCCTCCTGAACCCTGAACCCTGATGCCTGTACTCTCAAACAAGAATTTGTTTGATTGACATTGAGGCAGGGGAATTGGTACCCATATCGCTCCTTTTTCGGGCACCCGTGGTGAAATTGGCAGACACGTAAGATTCAGGTTCTTATGCCGAAAGGTGTGGGGGTTCAAATCCCTCCGGGTGCACTCTTTGATTTCTCTATCATCCATTTCCATTCATGCTATAATAGCGAATTGGAAACCCATGGGGGCGACTGGTTTCGACGTGTTGGTTGAAGCCTCAGTGGCGCGCCGAGGACTCCGGTTGGCCTCGTAAATCATCTCCGGAAAAAACATAAAAGCGAACACAGAGTACGCTCTCGCGGCTTAACTGACTGCGACGTCTCGCCGCCAACACCTGCTAGGCGGAGTGAGGCGACTACAGCAGGTTAGTCTGGAAACTGGGCGACCGGGTCTCTGGGCGAAACTTAACGTGGACGCTGGTTATGATGGTGGCCTGACGATCGGCAGCTGTCATAATGAGATTTATTGATCGGATACGCGCGTAGAAGCTGTGGTGACTCCAGTGCGGACGGGAGTTCGATTCTCCCCGCCTCCACCATTTTACTTTGGTCCTCGATATGTTCGACCGCTTGATTAGTGGCCGAATTTCCAGATCTCGTCCGCCGTCAGGGCTTGGCCTGCATACTCTAGACAGAGCCTGATCCCGGGAGTATATTGTTTGGGCTGACCGGAAAAGGGGATCGCATGAAAGAAGCTGAGCGATTACGAATGATCGAAGAATTAACGGCTGCCAAAGAGGCTTACGTCGTCAGCCTCGACGCTGCCAAAAAGGCAAATGCTGCCTACGAAAAGGCCAACGCATCATTCCTGAAGGCCAAGGCCGCCTTCACCACCGCTTACGGAAACGCCAAGGTCGCCTACCATAAGGCCAGGACTGCCCTCACTGTCAACTACGTCAAACCCAAAGCCACCCTGGACGCCGCCCAAAAGGCCAACGCGACCTACGAAAAGGCCAACGCCACCTACAAAGAAGCCAAAACCGCCCTCGCCGCCGCCCACGAACACGCCAACGCAGCCATCGATGCCGCCAATGCCGCCTACGAAAAGGCTAATGCAGCCTACGAGAAGGCCAAGACGCTGAAGGCGAGTGATTAAGCGTCGGCGCGCTGAGAGACCGAAAATTTTACAGTGGTGCCCGGGGTGGGACTCGAACCCACACACCCTTGCGGATAAGGGATTTTAAGTCCCTTCAAAACCATTTGTTTATTGGCTATTTCGCTTGACTGTAACCTTATTATGTCCCTATCTTGCATCCTACAAGAGCAAAAGAGCGCAACAAGGGGCAGTATGTAGCACCCTGAAACGGAAAGGGCAAGTCATGAAAGCAAAAGTCACAAAGAAGCGAACGGGATACATTTTCAAGCGTGGGGGGATGTACTGGCTACGGTACACGATTGCCGGGAAGCGTATCGCCCAAAGCCTTGAAACCGCAATAGAACGCGATGCAGAAAAAGCCGCCGAACGTATCATGGCCCCGCTCAAAGCGACCGATACCGCCGAAAGCCTTAAAGTCATGCACCACCGCCTATCGGATGCCTTCACCACTGCCGAACGCCTGACCGATGAAGCCACCCCCCCGCTGGCAATCCGCAAGGCATGGGATATGTACCTTGCGAGCGAAGCCCGCCCAAGATCGGGGGAGGAAACCTTGCGGCAATATGAAAGCCATTTTGACGCCTTCACCCGCTGGCTGGCTGGAAAGCACCCCGAGGCCGTAACCTTGCGGGACGTAACCCCGGAAATGGCCGCCGGATTCATTCGCTACCTTGAAACAGTGAAGCACCTTTCCGGCAATCGCATAAATAAGCACGTTCAACTTTTGCGCCTGTTTTTCAAAGTCCTTACGAAGTCCGCCCGGATCCATGCAAACCCTTTTGCGGATATTGCCCCCCGGCACCACCTGACCCAGAGCAAAAACCCCTTGACCCTTGCACAACTGCGGGACGTTATATTGAAGGCCGATGGCGAATTGAAAACACTTTTCATGCTGGGCATCTTCACCGGATTACGCCTTGCTGATGCCGCAACGCTTCAATGGGGGGAAGTGGATATTCACCGGCGCATTATCCGCCGCATACCGCGCAAGACGGCACGAAGCGGGAAAGCCGTCATTATCGGACTGCCTGCCGATTTTGCCGCACACCTAGACACCCTAGAGCGCCGGGGGCCGTATGTACTCCCCGACACTGCCGCCGAATATGAATCGAACGCCCCCGGCCTATCACGCCGAATTCAAGCGCACTTCGGAAAATGCGGAATTCAAACCACATTGCCCGGCACCGGCGTTGAAATCATAAAGGATGAAAACGGCAAAACAAAGCGACGGAACACCGGCAAGCGGGCCGTTGTGCTGGCTGGCTTTCATTCCTTGCGTCATTCGTTTGTATCCCTTCATGCACAAGCAGGCACCCCGCAAGCCATACTTCAAAAACTGGCTGGGCATTCTAACCCGATGATGACAGAACACTATACGCACTTGTCGGATGAATCCGCCCTTGCAATGGCGACCGCCTTCCCGAAACTTCTTGCCCCGGTTGATGCCGAACCGCAAGCGATTGAAGCAAAGCCCGAGCCGTTACCCGGCTGGGCCATTGAACGCCTTAAAGAAATGACCGCAAGAAACTGGCAAGCCATACGCAAGGAATTGATCGAGAGGGCCGCACAATGAAAAAGCAAAAAGTCAAAGCGCCAATAGGCGGTTATCCTGCGATAGAGATCGAACAGGCAAAGAAAGCTTTCATTGAACACTGGGGGCAGACCAATTCCGCAATGAACACTCTTTTGCGAACTCATGATGCCGAACTGATTAAAATGATTACGGGATGCATAAATCATTCGATGCAACCTATCCGCCGCCGGATTAAAACAAGCCCCGATGCCGGGAAGTTTCTTTTCAACATCACGCAACTACTTACCCGCGATATTATCACACTTGCAAAAGAATCACCGCCCCCGGCTTGGCTTGTGGAACTGGCTGGGACGGAATATGAAATGCCTTGGCTTATGGTGAACGGGAAGCCCGCCCCCGGCTTTGAGGGACTTGACGCGGCACTTTCCCCCGGACACCTTATAGTCAAGCGTGGCAAAAGCCGATTCGATGCACCGCAAACAAGGGACGTTGCCGCCGCATTAAGAAGCTTGGAAATATCACGCGATAGAATATGTAAGTGTGACCGAAAGGCAATTGAATCATGTTGGAAATTAATGAAAGCATCCCCTGAATACGTGACCGAACAAAGGAAAATTGCCGCCCTGTCCCCGTTATCCGGCAAGACAAAAGCGCAATGGTTGCCGCTTATCTTGGCAATTATCAAGCGCAACCCGAACCTATCCACGAATGAACGGCGGAATATATGCGAAGGACTGAGAAACAACGGCTACAGGTACACCGATGCCGCTGTAATCAAGGAATACTTGAGGCGTTGCAAGAAAGCATTCAATAGTCTTTGCCCCACCGATTAGAGGGGGTACAAATCCCCGAATTAATACCCCCTACTGACAATAACTATCCGCTCCATCATGCCCCCATAACAAGCCGCAATAGTGGCGAAAGGGGAACTGATGAAAGCGAAAGAAGTTGAAGCACTTAAAAGTTTTTTGCAGGCCGTGGGAGCAAGTCCCGAGGAAGTCCGCGTAATCATCCGGGCCGCTGATAACAAGGATAAGGCCCCCATTGATAAACTGATACTCACCCGCGAAGCCGCCGCAATTCTGGAATGCCACCCGAAAACGGTATTCCGATACCGCCGCCGGGGATTGCTGAATCCTGTCCGCCGCTCTGCCCGCTGTATCCGCTGGCGTGAAAGTGAAGTCCGCCGCCTTGCTTTCGGGGAAGTGGCCGCGTGAAAGCCTATTGCACCCGATGCAACCGCGAAACGGAAACTGTTTTCCTGCCGTTGTCATCCGGCTTGATCGGGAATTGTTGCGCCACCTGCCGGGCCTGTCGCAAGGGCAAGCCCTATGTGAGCCGGGGAATGATCGAACACAATACAAACCACGATGCCCGGCTGGGCCAAGGGGTTAAACATGAAGCACAATCGCCAGCAACTTGACAACATTCCCGCTGACTTAAAGGCCCGCCCGCAATGGGTGGGGTTCATAGTGAAGGATGGAAAGAAGAAACCTTGCATTGCTGGTGCCCCCCGGACACCGGCGAAAAGCACAGATTCAAAAACATGGCGCTCATTCGATGCCGCCGCCGCTGGGTTAGATCGGGGAGACTTCAACGCCATAGCCTACACCTTGAATAATGACTTTATCGGCGTGGACATGGATCATTGTTTTGACGGCGACAACTTGAACCCTTACGCCGCCGAAGTTGTGGCCCGTTGTGCGTCATATTCCGAAGTCTCTTTTTCGGGGGATGGCCTTCACATTCTGATGACCGGTACACTCCCCGGCAAGGGGCGCAAACTACCCGGCATCGAGATTTACAACAAGGCCAGGTTCTTTATCTGCACCGGCAACCGACTACCCAACACCCCCGCAACCATTCAATCAAACCCCTCTGTTATTCCTTGGCTACTACAGGACAATGTTACAGAGAATGCAGAGACTACAGAGACTATAGAAGACATATTGCCCCCTGTCCCCCCTCTCTCTGCTGTCTCTGTAACATATTCACTTGATGAGTTGATTAGTAAAACGTGCCCAAAGCGGGAGGGTGAGCGAAATGTGAGGCTTTTTGACTTCGCCCGAGGGTTACGGTTCAACATGGGGATGGAAGCAAGCCCCTTGTGTGATTTGAAGCCCCTTGTACAGAAGTGGCACGCCGCCGCCCTGCCTGTTATCAGGACAAAGGACTTCACTTCAACATGGACGGACTTCATTCACTCATGGCCAAAGGCCCGTTTGCCACTTGGCCCCGATGCCCTGACGGTAGCATGGAAGAAATCAAAGACCCTACCACCGCCCGCCATAGCCGGGGAGTATGACAGCGAACCAGTGAGGCAGTTGATCGGGCTATGCGCCGCGCTGGGTTCAATCTCGCATGATGGCCGGTTCTTTCTCTCTACACACGCCGCCGAAAGACTGATGAATGTCCCCGCAATGTCAATTCACCGCTGGCTGAAGATGCTTATTGCTGACGGAGTTCTTAAAATGTCGCACAACGGAAACGAATACCGGGCCACACGTTACCGATGGATAACCCCAAAGGCAGAGGTCAACACATGAACACAACGGCACAAAACGGAACAGTTTTCCCGCCTCTCACTTCCCGGCAACAACGGGCCATTACCGCAATTCTGGAAACCCCCAGTATAGACGCCGCCGCCCGGCGTGCCCGCGTGGGGAGGACAACACTCTACACTTGGCTAAGGGATCCAGTTTTCCGGGATGAACTGGCCCGGCAGCAAGGCGAGGTATTTGATACCGCCCTTGCCCGGCTGAAATGCCTTGCGGGGGATGCAGTCGAGGGACTACGGGACTTGATAAAGGCGCAATCCGAATCAGTGAAGCGGGCCGCCTGCCGGGATATTCTTGATGCCGCTTTCAAGGTGAAGGAAATCAATGAGATTGAAGAACGGCTTGCCGAAATAGAGAAACACTTGGAGGGCATGAAACATGAGTAAGATGAGACTGCGAAAGATCGAAGGAATGCTGTCAGAACTCCGGACCAAAAATGCCCCGCCCACATTCAAAGCCATCGAATACACCAGCCATGAGGACTCTGAACGTCAATGCGCGGCGCTAAGGGAGCAAGGATTCATAGGGGCTATTTTATGTTTTCCAAAAAGAGAAACGGAACCGGGAGAAACGCCCGCACAAAATGCCCCGGCTGGGGAGGTGGCGCCATGAAGCACCGGCTCAGAATCCTAAACTTCGAAAAGGCTCTATACCTTAGACACAATAATATTCCCTATGTCTTCGTGGGGTTATACCAGACCGCCAAGGGGGTAGAGTGCGAAGTTTGCGGGAGTATTCATGCGGACATCGAAACGGCTGAAAAAGAACACGACGGGCCGGGAGTGATTTTCATCATTGAAGAAATCGTAGAAGCCCGAACCGATGCCCCGGCTGGGCCTGCCGCTGGCTATTTTGCCTTTGAACGATAGATGCACGCCGCCCCGGAATGATCGGGCCGCCTAAGTCATTCTGTGTGTCTATGTCGCATAATATCAGTTATGTCTACCGCCTATCGTCATACTTTAACCTTGACTATTGCAAAGCGATAGGGAATCATCACCACCATGAAAGATGAATGCTTAACCGTGGATGAGGTCGCCGCCCGGATAGGGAAGGCCCCCGAGACTGTTCGACGGTGGATAGCGGCTGGCACCATAGCGGCTGTGAAGGATGGATACCATGTTATGATCCCGGCCGCCGCCCTTGCGCCTTTCCAGAGCCGCCCTTGTGCCCTTTGCGGGGCCGCCTTCACCCCGAGCCGCCCGAACCGTGGGGGCCGGTATTGTTCAACCGCTTGTGCTGATGCCGCCCGATACCGCCGGAATCATCCAGAGACACCGACACCACCACCGGACAAACCGAAAGGCCCGGCCGCCGTGGATCCCCGCATCCGCAAGGCGTTGAAATTGATTCGGCAATGAGGGCACTTATTCTGAGCCATAATCACGTTTGTAATAATCGCCCTGCTTTACTTCGACAACAGCGCCGTTTCTGATGACAAACCAATTCATTTCACGCGTATTGCCGCCAAAACTATTTTGGCCGCGATATGTAACACGAACTACCCACCCTGATTTTTTGTCGTAAAACACTTTCGACCACTCCTCGAAAACAACGCTATCGGGGTTTTTTGCAGTTTGCAAAATGTATTCTTTGACAGGCCTTACTGATCCATCAAATTCAGAAGTACTGGGCCTAGTCCCGAATTGTATTTCGGCGGCTTCAACTTCTGGGTTCCGTGGAGTTGTCTTCTCGCGATTCGACAAATACATAGAGAGCAACGCAAAGCCTACAACAAAGATTAAGGCAATATGTCGCCCGTCCAATTTTCCCGTAAGAAAACCATTGATTAAATCATCAATTAGTTTTACTGGCCCACTTGTTTTTTCGGTATTACTCATAGTTTGTGTCGTCTTTCAATAATTTACACCTGATCTGATGCCTTAGTGACCGCCTGCTAGACATACGGGGCACCTAAACTTTTACGCCCCATTGAGCCGTGTTGTCAATTCTTCATGTACGGCACAATGGGGCGTGCTTAAAAACCAACAGATAGAAGTCGAAGTGCAGAGATTTGGGGTAAATCTGCGAAGGGAAAGAACCGCAAAGGGAATCACCCAGCAAGAACTTGCCGAATTAACCGACCTTAACATCCGGACTGTTCAGAAGATTGAAGCAGGCAAGATCACCATACTTATCACCACCGCCATAAGATTGCAGAAGGCGCTGGGTTGTCACTGGGATAAGTTGTTTTAAGTACCCCGGCAATTAATCACTCCGCCCCTCATGCCCTACACCGCCCGGCCTGACTCCCGGATTTATCGAGATAGCGCCGGGAGGTGAAGCGGATTTTCCATACTTTGTCAACGCCGTCAAACACCACACCCCCACCTTATCACCAGAGAAAGGGTTACAGGAAAAGGTTACAGTGCCAGACGCGAATAGTGGATTTTAGGCCATTTCTTGCGACTGTATCCCGATTGTATCCTTTTCTCTCATTCAAGGCATGAAACCAAAGGTTACAGTAAAGAGCATAAGGGAATATTGAAATGAATACCGCAACCACTGTAAACATTGACTAAAACACTATTTTAGGGAGATTGCCCGAGGTGGGACTCGAACCCACACACCCTTGCGGATAAGGGATTTTAAGTCCCTTGCGTCTGCCATTTCGCCACCCGGGCGGATTGCGGCCTATATATTTATCAGATTTTTTTGCAATAAACAAGGCTCCTGTCTCGTCGATCAGCAATTCGCATTATGGCCACCTAATCATTGTCCGATCATGGAAATGACATTT
>JBAXDB010000039.1:0-19940 GCA_037141135.1 bacterium
GGCATGGCGAAAGCCCGTTATGCGGAGTTGGGGATCAATACTGACAAGGCGATTCGCCAGGCCTTGAGTATTCCGGTTTCCATGCATTGCTGGCAGGCGGATGATGTCGGCGGTTTTGAGGTCAAGGAAGGTGCCCTGAATGGCGGTGGGATCATGGCCACCGGGAATCATGCCGGTCGTGCCCGGACACCTGCTGAGGCACGGGCTGATTATGAGAAGGTTTTGAAACTTGTTCCGGGGACGATGCGCCTGAACATTCATGCTTGTTATGCCGAGACGGCCGGCAAGGTTGTGGATCGCGATGCGCTGGAGCCCAAACATTTTGCCAATTGGATGGCTTGGGCAAAGCAGCAAAAGCTGTGTCTTGATTTCAATCCCACGTTTTTCGCGCATCCCAAAGCCAACGATGGCTATACGCTGTCGCATCGTGATCCTGCCATCCGGGCGTTCTGGGTCCGACACGCCATTGCCTGTCGCAAGATCGCCGCGGCCATGGCCCGTTCCCAGGGCGCGCCCTGTCTGGTCAATCACTGGATTCCAGATGGTTCAAAGGACTATCCGGCGGATCGATGGACCCCGCGGGCCTTGTTGACGGAGTCGTTGGACCAGGCGATTGCCAACGAGAAATCGGTCAGCAAGTCGCTTTGCGTCGATTACGTTGAAAGTAAACTGTTCGGGATCGGGAGCGAGGAGTACGTAGTTGGTTCCTCCGAGTACTATAATGGATACGCCCTGAGCCGCGGGGTGGGGCTTTGCATGGACATGGGGCATTATCACCCGACTGAAACCATCCACGACAAGGTCTCAAGCGCGTTGCAGTTCCATCAGCGGTTGCTGCTGCATGTCAGCCGCCCGATGCGCTGGGACAGTGATCATGTGGTTCTATTCGGGGATGATTTGCAGCATCTGTTCCTTGAAATCGGGCGTGGCAATGCCTGGAACCGGGTGGCGATTGCAACGGATTATTTTGATGCCAGCATCAATCGCGTGGCGGCGTATGTTATCGGGCTGCGTGCGACGCGCAAGGCGATCCTGTTTGCCCTTCTCGATCCTGTGGCGAGTCTCGCCAAACTGGAACGTAAAGGTGACAACGCCAGCCGACTGGGCTTGATGGAGGAGATGAAGACCCTGCCGTTCGGGGCCGTTTGGGATTGGCTCTGCCTCAGCAAGGACGTGCCCGTTGGGCCGTCCTGGCTGGAAGAGGTTGGCCAGTATGAGCGGGATGTGCTGGCAAAACGGGGATAGAATCAAATTTCCCCGAGGTGGCGTTCGACGTCCCCGGCGAACGCATTAACCTTTCAAAGGTCCCTATACTGGCCCTGCAGCCGCCGAGACGTCGGCTGCCGCCTGTTATCTCAGGCCCAGGCTTCCTCGATGATGTCGCCCTGCAGGCCGACAATGACGTACTTGATCGGGACCTTGCGGGTGGCCTGAGCGGCGCCTTGTTTGGCAAGGGCCAGAAGGCCGCGGCAGCAGGGAACCTGCATGATCATCACCGTCAGGGTGTTGATCTTGGCATCATCAATCCAGGACTTGATTTTTTCCACATACTCTTCCTGCTCCGAGTCCAGTTTCGGACAGGCAATGGCGATGGATTTCCCTTTAAGATAGGCACTGTGATAGCTGCCGAGGGCATAGGCCACGCAATCGGCTGTCAACACCACGTCCGCCCCTTGATAATAAGGGGCCATGGGATTGATAAGATGCAATTGAATCGGCCATTGGGCCAATTGTGACTTCACCGCCGCTTCCGGGCCGGCTGGTGCGGTTGAATCGTCGCGTTTAAACGCCATTGTCTGACTTCCGGGACATCCACATGTGCTCATAATCGTTCTCCTTTTTCCGGGGATTAGCCCTTTTCTAGTTTTTCCACCATGCCAAGATAATAGCTGGCCTTGGCGCCAAATTGTTCGTCCACAGTGTTGAACTTTGAGAAGAGCTGCCCCACCTCGGAATCCGTCAATTCGCGATTCATCCAGGGATAGAGGATTTCGTCTTCCTTGCGGATATGCTCCTTGAGAAGGGTGCCATAAGCGGTGAGCTGCTCTATGATTACGGCGGTATGGCCTTGATCAAGGGCGGCCAGCGCGGTGCGGACATGATTGCGGCCGATCTCATGTTCCTTGTACATCACCGCGAGAATGTCGGATCCGGCATCAAAATACTTGAACAGGATATCCTCTTCCTTGGCGTGATGAAATTTATCGGCATATTGTCGGATGAAATCAATCACCTCGATAATGGTTTGGCGGGTAGCGACATCGAGCCCCTGCTGGATCCGGCCGGCCAGAGCGGGCAGTTGGGCCAGAACACGCTTGATGTTGGTGTGTTCGGCCACCAGTGCCTGAAGGGGAGGGGAGAGTTTCTGTGCACCGGTAATCGGGGCTTTGCGTTCAGTTCTGGGAAGTTCCATGCCACGGCCGGGGAAAATGACCGCCGCGATGCCGGCGAAGAGGGACTGCTCTTGAGCTTCGGTCAGGTTGTGGATGCTGACCACATCTTTGATGAGGCAGGTCCCCACGCTACAGGTCACGCAGCCGATCCCCGCTTTAGCCAGAACGTTGCCGACGCCAGGATAGGCATCAATCACATCCTTGATGAACAGCCCGATGACATCATTCATGTTTTCAGGCTTTATCTTAAAATTTGTTATCATTGATCCGAACCTTTCTCTCGTTTGATGGGACCATGATCGCAGAGAAGCGGAAAAGGGACCTTGATGAGGATCAAGAATTTGGAAAACAGCAGGGAGGGTTGTTGGTTGTCAAGTTGCTGAGTTGTTGAGAGAGGAGCGAAGCACAGGTGGCAGCCGACGTCCCGGCGGCTGCAGGCCCATAAGGTTCCCTGCAATGGTCAATGCGTTCGCCGGGGACGTCGAACGCCACCTTGAGCGGATGCGCTTATTCTGGATTCTGACTCCTGAACAACCCAACAACTCAGCAGCTTAACAACTATCTTTCTGGCTGCGATGCGACTGCATATGTTCCATGGCGAGGATGGTCTTGCTGGCGGCGGCGCGTGGGAGAGCCGCAAGGCTTGTGCAGGAGTGGTATTTGTGCAGGAAATTATTCAGATGTTCGTCGTCCCATCCAAGGGCCTGTTGCAGATGCTTGATGTAGAGTTTCTGTCTGAGCGTCAGGCCATCTGGATTGACAGTGTAATGTCGACTACGGACCAGGTAGCGCATAAGCTGGCGGAAAGAATCGTCCGTCAAATCCTTGGCCGAGTCCACGCCAGCCTCCCGTCGCAGGATTGCCCGGTATTCCTCATCGGAAAGGCCCAGTTCCTTCTTTACAATGTGGATCAATGCCAGTTTTTTGTGGTCCATGGTATCTGCTTAAGCGCTTAAGTAATGGTGTTTCGGGATGCCAGACAATCACTGAGTGCCTTTTCCCAATGGGGCATAGGCGTGCCGAAAGTCTTGGCGAATTTGTCGCAGTTTAGTGCCGTGTACAGTGGTCGATGTGCCGGGGTGGGATAGTCGGCGGTGGTGATGGGAATGACGGGTATGTCGGCTGGAGTGAAGGCGCGGGCAAAGCCGTGCCAGGAGGTTTGTCCGGCGCAGACACAGTGATAGAGGCCATTGATTTCTTTCAGGTTGAAGGTTCCGTCCTCAGCCCGGACTTTCTTGAGGGCAAGGGCCGTGGCGTCGGCAATCGGCCGGCACCAGGTGGGACACCCGATCTGGTCGCTTACCACGCGCAAGGTTTTGCCTTCACTGGCCAGGCGGCGCATGGTCAGCAGGAAATTCTTGCCCCGCATACCGTAAACCCAGGCGAGCCGGAAAATGAGGTGGGGTACGCCGGAGTCCTTGATGGCGAGATCGCCTGCCAGCTTGGTGGCCCCGTAGACGTTGAGGGGATGTGTTGGATCGGTTTCAATGTATGGCTGTTGCTTGGTGCCATCAAAGACAAAGTCGGTGGAGTAATGGATCAGGCCTGCACCTAGCTTACTGGCTTCCTCTGCAAGAATCGCCGGGGCCTCGGCATTGAGTTTACGGCAAAGATCCGGCTCTGATTCGGCCTTGTCGACGGCCGTATAGGCGGCGGCATTGACAATCAAATGGGGCTTCTTCTCGCGGACGACACGGACGATGGAGTCGGGATTTGAGAAATCGATGGCGGGGTAGCAGACGGCAGTAACATGCCCCAATGGGGCCAGTGCCCGTTGCAATTCAAACCCCACCTGCCCGTCATTGCCAATTAAAAGAATGCTTTTCATATGTCCTCTCAGATTCAGCAAACTTTGCGAAAAAAGATTAACCACCCGCTTCGCTGGAGTTCACGGAGATACGGAGAATTCCTAATTCAAATTCAACCTTCTCTCTGTCCTCCCACGAATACGTTTCACGAATTTCTCATAGGGCAAAGACTATAAAGATGCTCGATTTGGGCTCAATTAAAAGCTAATGCCCTATGATAAATTCGTGAAACATTGGTTCTTGAGGGAAAGCCGAGATCGCTGCTGATATATGTTTACTCCCCTCCGTGATCTCCAGCGAAGCGGGTGGTAAATTCTTTTTCATTTTCCTTCTTTGTATCTGCGGATCAGTTCATTGGTTGAGGAATCGTGGGTTACCGTTGGTTCTGCGGATTGCAGTTCGGGGAGGATCTTGTTGGCCAGGACCTTGCCGAGTTGGACGCCCCATTGGTCGAATGAGAAAACGTTCCAGATTACGCCCTGAACGAAAATTTTGTGCTCATAGAGGGCAATGAGTGAGCCTAAAATTCGGGGGGTCAGTTTCTCCGCCAGAATGGTGTTGGTTGGCCGGTTCCCCGTAAAGACCTTAAATGGGACCAGTTTTTTGGGGGTGCCTTCAGCGATGACTTCGGCCTCGGTCTTGCCGAACGCCAACGCTTCCGTTTGGGCGAAGAAGTTGGCCATGAACTTGTCGTGATGATCACCAATGGGATTATGGCTTTTGCTGAACCCGATGAAATCGCAGGGGATCAGTTTTGTGCCCTGATGGATCAACTGATAGAAGGCGTGCTGACCATTGGTGCCTGGCTCGCCCCAGATGACGGGCCCCGTCTGCCATTGCACCGGCTTGCCCTGCTTGTCACAGCCTTTGCCGTTGCTTTCCATGTCCGCCTGCTGGAAATAGGCGGCGAACCGGTGCAGATACTGGTCGTAAGGGAGGATGGCATGGGTTTCGGCACCAAGAAAATTATTATACCAGAAGCCGAGCATGGCCAGCAGCACGGGGGCATTCTGCTCCAGGGGGGCCTCGATGAAATGCCGGTCCATGGCGTGGTAACCCTCGAGGAACTCAATGAACCTCTCCGGACCAATGGCCAGCATGACGGGCAGGCCGATGGCTGAGCAGAGGGAATAGCGGCCACCAACCCAATCCCAGAAGCCGAACATGTTGGCGGTATCGATGCCAAAGGCGCTCACTTCCTTGGCGGCCGTTGAGAGGGCTACAAAATGACGGGCCACGGCGGCGGGCTCCTTGAGCGACTTCAGGCACCAGCCCCGGGCCGTTTCGGCGTTGGTCATGGTCTCCTGAGTGGTAAAAGTCTTGGAGGCGACAATGAAGAGTGTCTCTTCCGGATTCAGGTCCCGCGTACATTCCGCAAAATGCGTGGCATCCACGTTGGAGATAAAGCGGAGTGTGAGGTTGCGGTCTGAGTAGGCCTTCAAGGCTTCATAGGCCATCACTGGGCCGAGATCCGAGCCGCCGATGCCGATGTTGACGATGGTGCGGATGGGTTTGCCCGTGTAACCCAGCCATTCCCCGGCGCGGACCTTGCGGGAAAAAGCGGTCATCTTGTCGAGAACGGCGTTCACCTCGGGCATGACATCCTTGCGGTCCACCAGAATGGGGGTATTGGAGCGGTTCCGCAGGGCGATATGCAGGACGGAGCGGTTCTCTGTCTGATTGATTTTCTTGCCGGTGAACATATCCTGTGCGGCCTCATGGATGCGGCAGGCGCGGGCGAGGTCGAGCAGAAGTTTCAGGGTTTCGTCGGTGATGCGGTTTTTGGAGTAATCAAGATAGAGCCCGCAAGTTTCCATGGCGAAGCGCTTGCCTCGGGCGGGATCATCACGGAACAAGTCGCGAAGTTGGGTGGTTTTGATGAGATCGGCGCTTTTTTTCAAAGCCTTCCACTCAGGTCGTTTATTCAAGCGTACAGTTCTGGCCATAAGGTGTTCTCCAAGTAAGTATTTGAAGTAAATAACGGAAAGAGGTGACGAAAGAAAGATTTTTGGTTAAAGGAGCATCATGCGTCGTCTATTTGACTATCGTTCGGTACCACGCGAAAAACGGACTCATATCCTTGCTGCGATGTTATTCGGCTCTGTTCTCAGTTATCTGTTAATCGTGCGTTTTGGTGTGACCGTCGGTGAAGTCGAAGGCGACAGTATGCTGCCGACGCTCAAGGACGGGGAGC
This sequence comes from bacterium, assembly GCA_037141135.1. Lineage (GTDB taxonomy): Bacteria > Verrucomicrobiota > Kiritimatiellia > CAIKKV01 > CAITUY01 > JAABPW01. The sequence goes on from JBAXDB010000039.1 coordinate 6,396, forward strand.
GTTATCTGATCAACAGGATGGTTTTCCGCCTCCGTGAGTTGCAGCCCGGTGACATCGTAGAGATCAACATGCCCGGTCTGGATGACTATTCTGTAAAGCGGATCATTGCTTTGCCAGGGGATGTGGTTCAAATCAGGGGTGGACGCGTCTATGTGAATGGCAGGGAACGCCCGGAACCCTATCTCCCGTCGGGTGTATTTACGGAAGGGCGGGCGCTGGGGAGTCGCGCTTACCTGGTACCAGATAACGCTTATTTTGTGCTCGGAGATAACCGGTCTATCAGTGCGGACAGCCGGACTTTTGGGGCGGTAGAGCGTGACCGCCTCGTTGGACGTCTATGGATGAGGTAAAGGTCCGAGTTGGGGGCAAGTAATCGTTGTTCAGTGCTGAAATAAAAATGTTAAAATTTTAACGTTAAATATTTGACAAACGCGATCCAGATACGCTAATTATTCGCGGATTCTGTCGAACTGACGGTTTTTAGCCTATCATAGTCTGGTGAACTAAATACCAGTTTGCACGAATTATGTCATAAAAAGGGAATAATTATGAGTATACCAATGGAACAGCTGCTTGAACTTCGCCGGAAAGCCGAAAATCGGCTCCAAAAGGAGAAGTTGAGCTCAAAAATGCGGATTACGGTGGGCTCGGCAACCTGTGAAAATGCCGCCGGTGCCAATGAGGTTTTTAAACGGGTTGAGGAATTGATCAGGCAGCACAACGTGAAGGATGTCTCCCTGAGCCGTGTGGGGTGCACCGGCCGGTGCGACATGGAGCCGGTGATGACCGTCTTTGCCAAGGACGCTGAACCCGTCAAATATATCGCCATGAATCCCGACAAGGCCGGGAAGTTTTTTGAGTCGCATATCCTCAAAGGGGTGCCGGTTCAAGCCCTTTTGATGCCGCACAAGAAAAAGGAGGTTGGAGCCTTCTCTGAGGAGAAGCTTTGGGCCGGTTCACGGCTGGCGGATCGATTTTCTCCTGTGTTCGACGATGTGGATTTCTTCGGCAAGCAGATGCGCGTGACGCTGAGAAACTGCGGGGTTATTGATCCCGAAAGCCTGGACGAGTACCTTGTTGTCCGGGGCTATCAGGCTGCGGTTAAGGTGTTGACGGAAATGAAGCCGCAGGATGTCGTCAATTCCATCACCAAGTCCGGCCTGCGCGGGCGTGGCGGCGGTGGCTTTCCCACCGGAGTGAAGTGGAACTTCGCCTCGGTCCAGAAAAGTGAGGAAAAATACATCATTTGTAACGCCGACGAGGGAGATCCCGGCGCCTTTATGGATCGCAGCACTATTGAGGGAGACCCCCATACCATCATCGAGGGAATGATCATTGGCGGTTTTGCGATCGGCGCCAAACAGGGCTATGTATACATCCGGGCGGAGTACCCCCTTGCCATCAAACGATTGGAAATTGCCATTGAGGCGGCCCGGAAGGCGGGTTTTCTCGGTAAAAATATCTTCGGCACCGATTGGGATTTCGACATTGAGATCCGGTTGGGCGCGGGCGCCTTCGTTTGCGGTGAAGAAACCGCGCTGATCAGGTCCATCGAGGGAGAGCGGGGCATGCCCCGGCCGCGTCCCCCGTACCCGGCGGTTCGCGGACTATGGGGAAAGCCCACGGTGATCAACAATGTCGAGACTTTTGCCAACATTCCCGTGGTGATTCTGGATGGGCCCGAGTGGTTCGCCTCGATCGGCACCGACAAGAGCAAGGGCACGAAGGTGTTCGCTTTGGCGGGAAAAGTTTGCAACACCGGCCTGGTTGAAGTCCCCATGGGCACCACGCTTCGAGAAGTTGTATACGGGGTCGGCGGTGGCATCCGGGATGGCAAGAAATTCAAGGCGGTCCAGACCGGCGGTCCGGCCGGTGGCTGTCTTCCGGATTCGTGCCTTGATACTCCGGTAGATTATGAATCGCTCACGGCGGCCGGTTCCATGATGGGCAGTGGTGGCATGATCGTGATCGACGAAGACTCCTGTATGGTGGACATGGCACGGTTTTTCCTGGATTTCACCCAGGATGAATCCTGTGGCAAGTGTACACCCTGCCGGGAGGGAACCAAGCGCATGCTGGAGATTCTGCAGCGCATTGTGGAAGGTAAGGGGGTGGAGGGCGACATTGAGAAGCTCCTCCGTCTGGGCGACACGATCAAGCGGACCTCCTTGTGCGGCTTGGGGCAGGCGTCGCCAAACCCTGTGATCAGCACCATCAAGCATTTCCGGGCGGAATACGAAGCTCACATCCGTGAAAAGCGCTGTCCGGCAGGTGTCTGTACGCATCTCCTGACCTACACCATCATTCCCGAGAAGTGTATCGGGTGTGGGGCATGTAAGCGCAAGTGTCCGGTGAACTGCATAAGTGGTAAACCGAAGGAGGTTCATGTGATTGATGCCTCCCGGTGTATCCGGTGCGGGCAGTGTTTCTCGGCATGTAAATTTGACGCAGTGAAGAGGAAATAGTCATGACAACAGAAAAAAAAGTTACCCTTTGGATTGATGGCGTCAAGGTGACGGTGCCTGAGAAAAGCACCGTTCTCCAGGCGGCCCGATCCATCAATATCGATGTGCCCAGTCTTTGTTATCATCCGGACCTGAGCGTTTTGGGTGCCTGTCGTGTCTGCCTGGTTGAGGTGGAGGGGCAGCGAAATCCGGTGGCCTCCTGTTCCTATCCGGTAGCCGAAGGAATGAAAGTTAAGACCTCCTCCACGCTGTTGCGCCGGTTGCGCCGCGACGTGGTGGAACTGATCCTTGACAACCACCCGATGGATTGCCAGACCTGCGTGCGGAATGGAACGTGTGAATTGCAGAAGCTGGCCTACGACCTCGGTGTACGCGAGCGGCTTTTCCAGGGCGAACGCAAGCATTTCGAGGAGGATAAATCCTCGCCGGTTCACCGCACACCGGATAAGTGCATCTTGTGCGGGCGTTGCGTGCGCGTCTGCGGGGAAGTTCAGGGAGTTCATAATCTGGGGGTTCAGAACCGCGGCTTCCACAACGTGGTGGCGCCGGCCCATGAGTGCAACATGATTGACTCGGTCTGCATTCATTGCGGACAGTGTGTCAACGTCTGCCCGACGGCCGCCTTCACCGAGCAGGATGCGACCGAATCGGTGTTTGAAGCCTTATCCAATCCCGACCTGCATGTCGTGGTTCACACCGCTCCGGCGATCCGGGCCACCGTGGGAGAAGGGTTCGGCTTCAGGCCGGGAACCCCGGTGACGGGAAAACTGGTGACGGCACTACGTCGCGCCGGGTTCCATAAGGTGTTTGACACCAACTTCGGGGCCGACCTGACCATTATTGAAGAATCCGCTGAATTCATAAGTCGGGTTCAGAAAAAAGAGCGGCTGCCGTTGATCACCTCCTGTTCACCTGGCTGGGTAAACTTTATGGAGCGTTTCTATCCTGAACTGATTCCGCTGACCTCCACCTGTAAGTCGCCCATGAGCATGCTTTCAACCCTGCTGAAGACCTATTATGCGCAGCAGATGGGGATTGACCCGAAGAATATCTTCGTGGTGGCGGTGATGCCTTGCACGGCAAAAAAGTTTGAGGCCAGCAGGCCGGCGCATATGGCGCCCTGGGGTAAGCCCTACACGGATGCGGTGCTGACTACGCGCGAGTTGATCTGGATGCTGAAATGCCTCGGAGTGGATTTCCACAATGTGGAGGACGGGATGTTTGACTCTCCGTTGGGCGTCTCCTCCGGTGCCGCCGATATTTTCGGCGCCACGGGAGGCGTGATGGAGGCGGCGCTCCGTACGGCATACGAGAAGATCACCGGCAAGGAGCTTGAAACCCTGGAGTTCGAGGAGGTTCGCGGGGTTGAAGGAGTCAAGGAGACCTCGGTGGAGATCAATGGCTTGACGATCAACATCGGGGTGGCCAACGGGCTGCAGAATGCCAAGAATATTCTGGATCGTGTGGTGAGTGGCGAGAAAGAGTACCACATCATCGAGATCATGGCCTGCCCGGGCGGGTGTGTTGCGGGAGGCGGGCAGCCGTATCCGCCGGACGGGATGCATGTGCTGGACCCCGAACTGGCCCGCTTGCGGGCAAGGGCGCTCTATTCGATCGATGGGAGCAAGTCCCTGCGGAAGTCGCATGAGAACCCGGCGATTGAGCTGCTGTATGAGAATTTCCTGGGGGCGCCCAACAGTCATCTCTGCCATGAATTGTTGCATACCCACTATGAACCCAAGTATCCAAGAGGTGTGAAATGAAGTCGGAATTGTTGAAAAAAGAACAGGATAAGGCCCGGGCGGTTTTTCCTGAAAAGGTCGTCAGGTATATCGAGGAATGCTCGGCAAAGAAAAATCCGGATAGTCACCTGATCTCTGTCCTGCACAAGGTTCAGGATCACTTTGGTTTTCTGGCCCGGGAACACATGGATGCCGTGTCCGTGCTCATGCAGATCCCCTCAACCAAGGTGACAGGGGTGGCTAGTTTCTATCATTTCTTCAACTTCACGCCCCGGGGCAAGCACCGGATTTCCCTTTGTATGGGTACGGCGTGTTTTGTGAAGGGTGCGGGGCTTGTGATGAACAAGCTGAAAGACCTGCTGGGGATTGATGTAGGGCAGACGACGACGGATGCCTTGTTTTCGATCGACGTGGCCCGCTGTGTGGGGGCCTGTGCGTTGGCGCCGGTGATGATTGTGGATGAAAAGGTCTATGCCGGGGTCAAGCCTGAACAGGTAGCCAAGATCCTGGCAGAATACGGCTTCGACCCCAAAAAGGCCAAAGCGTAAGCGGGCGCCATGCTTTACGCTGTTCTGCGAGAAATCAGGAGATACACGCTCTTGGTCTCCTCCTTGGAGGGGTCAGGGGTGGGTTCTTTTTGCCGGTGATTTGACAGTCGCTCACGGTTCAGGTAATGTATTCCGGTGCTGGTGAGTTATTGTTAGTCCCCGCTGGCGATCCCCCCTGAAAGTAAATAAGCAAATATGTATCGACCTGACCTGATTCGTAATGTCGCCATTGTAGCACACGTTGACCATGGCAAGACCACTCTTGTGGATAAACTGTTCCAGCAAAGCGGCATGTTCCGCAACAACCAGGCGGTCGCCGAGCGACTGATGGACTCCATGGATCTCGAACGTGAACGGGGCATCACGATTGCCTCCAAAAACGGGTCCTTCCAGTACGGCGAACACACCATCAACATCATTGACACCCCGGGCCATGCGGATTTCGGGGGCCAGGTTGAGCGCGTGCTGCAGATGGCCGACGGGGCGCTGCTGCTGGTGGATGCCCAGGAGGGGCCTATGCCACAGACATTCTTCGTGTTGAAGAAGGTGCTCGCGCGGAATATCCCCGTGATCGTGGTTGTGAACAAAATAGACAAGCCGGCCGCGCGGATTGATTGGGTGGTTAATCATGTGTTCGACCTGTTTGTAAAGTTGAATGCCCATGATAAGGCGCTGGATTTCCATACGCTGTATGCTTCTGCAACCGGGGGCTTTGCTTCGGCGGATCCGCATAAGCAGGGAACAGATATGCGGCCCATCCTCGATGCGATCATCAAGTATATTCCCATGCCCGGCGGCGATCTTGAGGCGCCCCTCCAGCTGCAGGTCTGCTCCATTGACCATTCACCATTTATGGGCCGGTTGGGGATTGGTAAAATCACGCAAGGCTCCATCACGGTTGGCATGCCGGTCGTGGTGGCCAATATGACCGGCAAGCTGGTTTCCACGCGTATCACCAAGCTGTATCGATTCAACTGCAATCAGAAAGTCGAGACCGAGCAGGCGGGGCTGGGTGAGGTTGTCGCCGTAGCCGGGTTGGATACGGTAGCCATCGGCGATACCTATACGGATCCAGAGTGTCCCGCGCCGGTCGCTTCGATTCCGGTAGATCCGCCCACACTCTCCATGAATTTCATTCCCAACAACTCGCCTTTTGCCGGCACCGAGGGGACGTTTGTCACCTCGATTCACGTTGCCGACCGTCTGAAGCGGGAAGCCTTGTACGATGTGGCCTTGGAGGTCGAGGTGCTTGCCGACGGGTCCGGGCACAAGGTTTCCGGGCGTGGCGAACTGCATTTGTCCATCCTCATTGAGAAGATGCGGCGTGAAGGCTATGAATTCCAGGTGAGTTGTCCCAGTGTCATTTACCACCAGGAGGACGGCAAGATACTCGAGCCCTACGAGGAGCTTACCATTGATGTGGCCGAACAATACATGGGGACGGTGATCGAGAAGCTCGGGGCGCGCAAGGGTATCATGCTTGAGATGGAGAAGGGGACCGGCATGAACCGGCTTAAGTACCGGATTCCCACGCGGGGCCTGCTGGGGTTCAAGTCTGAGTTCATGTCGGATACAAAAGGGATGGGGGTATTGACTTATATTTTCCTTGAATACGGACCTTTTGCGGGGGAGATGCGCAAGCGGCGAAACGGAGTTTTGATCTCCATGGATACCTGTTCCACCGTCTCCTTCGCACTTTTCAACCTGCAGAAGCGTGGCAAGATATTCATGGGACCGGGGATACGGGTCCAAAAAGGACAGATTGTCGGGGAACATTGCCGGGATAATGACTTGACGGTCAATCCGGCCAAAGGGAAGCAACTCACCAACATGCGTGCGGCCGGTTCGGATGAGAATATCATTCTCACTCCGCCGACACTGATGAGCCTGGAAGATTGCATTGCCTACATCAACGAAGATGAACTCGTTGAGGTCACCCCCAAGAGCGTCCGGTTGCGGAAAGATCCCAGAGTCCGTAAAGCCGTCAAGGCTCAGGAGGATTGACGGTAATTGTAAATAAATTGTTAAAAAGGGAGCTTGAGTTTTTTTGGCAGGATCTTCATAGTAATAAGTCAATCACTCAAATGCGGTCTGAGTGGGCCGTGAGGGGGGGCGTGTGAGTTATTACAAAATATTAGGCCTGCAGGATGAGCCGTTTTCTACGAGCCCAGACCCCTCCTATTTTTTTCAGTCCGCGCAACATAAGTCGGCCCTCACGCGCCTGCGTATAGCGCTCAACCTCAAGCGCGGCCTGAGCATCATTGTGGGCGACCCTGGAACCGGAAAGACAACCCTGAGTCGAAAGTTGTCGCAAGTCCTTAGCAATGATGAGGATGTGAATTTCTCGATGATTCTGAATCCGTATTTCAGAACGCAAAAACAGTTTTTAACACGGTTGGTTTCGATTCTCCATGCGCCTATCGATCCAAAAAAAACGTCCGGGCTGGATTGCATCGAGGCGGTGGAGCAATTCCTTTACAAGACCGGCGTTCAGGAAAAAAAACGTGTTGTTTTGCTGATTGATGAGGCGCAGCTATTACCACCATATGTGCTCGAAATCCTGCGCATTCTCTTGAACTACGAGACAAATGAGTTCAAAATCCTCCAGTTGGTTCTGGTGGGGCAAATGGAGTTGGTTCCGGTGTTGAGTAAAATGCCGAATTTCTGGGATCGTATTGCCTTGAAATGCGTGATTAACCCTCTGAATTTTGATGAGGCTAAAGAGTTGATCAACTACAGGCTGATGCAGGCCGGCTATCATGGAACCGGGCTGTTCAGGGATGATGCCATTCGCTTGATTCATACGCATACCCGGGGCTATCCGCGGCAAATGTCCATTCTTTGCCATAATCTTTTAGAGATGCTTGTGATGAGCGAACGGTCCGTTATTGATGAGGGTTTGGTTCGGGAGGTAGTGGCGGAAGAACTCCGCCCTGTTTCTGGGGTTGTCGAACCTGTGCCGATTGTGTATTAATCAACGACTTTTATGAGGATGGTAAGCAACAAATGACACCAGAGGAAAAACTTCTGGCATTAATCCAGCAGGATAAGCGACCGTCCGTCTCCGCTACGCCGCAGGAGAAGTTGTTGGCGCTCATTGAGCAGGATAAACGGAACCCGGCGCCCGCCGTTCCGGTGCCGCCTGTCGTAGTGGCCTCTCCCGCCACTGCTGTGCCGCCTTCTGCCCCCGTTCAGCCTGTTCCCGTAGCCGTTCCTATTCCGGGCAAGACTGCGCCTACGCCGCCCGCGCCTGTTCCCGTCACGCCGCAACCTGTTGTCGTGGCACCCATCCCTGTAAAATCCACGCCTGTTGCTGCCGAGGCCCCAGTGCTGGCGAAGCCGGCACCAGTTGTGGTCGCACCGCCTGCCGAACTCAAGAAGACTCCGCTCGTAGTGTCACCCCCCGCCTCCGCACAACATCCTGTGTCTGCGGAAGTTAAGCCCGCGCCCGCCCCTTTGCCAACCCCGCAACCTGTCAAGGCCGCAGATATCCCGGCAGTAGAAACCGCGTCTTTGCCAGCAACTCAGCAACCTAACAACACAGCAACTGCTTCTTCCCCGCTTCCCCTGCCCCTCCAATTTCCATCGATTCGTATCTCGGGGGTGACGGTCACGAACCGGGTGTTGGCGGCGATGGTGATGTTGCTGATTGTTGCGGTGTTCTACAGCGTAGCGGGAACCCAGCGTAGTATTGATGCCGATATTCAGCGACAGATGAGCGGGGCCGGAGAGATGGCCGTTATTCCGTTGGCGATTGCTGATGAGACAGTCCCGTCTGTGGAAGTGCTCCTGGAGAAAGTCGGCTCGAGAAACTTTTTCTCGCCTAAACTCTCGGAAAAGGGCAAAAGTGGCACAGATATTACTGAACCGTCGGGGGCCGTGAAGGATTTGAAATTGGTGGCGGTTTCCCTGGATGCCACCACGGCCTCTGAATCCATGGCGATCATTAAGACCAAGGCCGATTCAAAAACGCATTTTGTGAAAATGGGGGAGAGTGTTGGCGATACAGGGTTTGTTCTGACTAAGGTCTTGGCGGATCGCATTGTCCTGAAGCAGCGGAAACAGGAATTTGAACTGAAATAAAAGGTTTATATGAATAAATACCAATATAGCGGGCGTCTTGCTGCGCGGTTGTGTTTTGTCATGGCATGGGTGCTGGCCGTATGGACCGTTGGAGTGCAGGCTCAGACGCTTGAAGCCACTGCGCCGGCTGCTATTGCCCAGGCCCAAGGGCAGAGGCCGCATATGATCAGTGAATATCATTTGCCTGGATTGGAGAAAAAAATCTCGCTCGATCTGCTTGAGTCGATGGATGTGGTGGATCTGCTGAAGTTTCTGTCGGTCAAGGCGGGCCTCAATATCATTATCGGCAAAGATGTCGCGGGCTCCAGCAAGCTGATGATCAAGGATGTGACGATCGGGGAAGCGATGGAGATTGTTCTTGCCGCGAACAGTCTGGCCTATGAAATTCAGGCTAATATCATCAAGGTTATGTCCGATAAAGAGTATCGGGAGCTGTATGGTGAGGGCTTCTATGAGCGCAAGAAGGCAAAGATTATATCGCTCAAGTCATCCATTCCGAGCCAGATGGCTCTACTGCTGGAGCAAGTTAAGAGCACGATGGGAAAAATTGTTTATGACGATGGGACGGGTAATATAATTCTGATTGATACTCCCGAGAAAATCAGGGAAATGGAAGAGGTTATCAGCCGCGCTGAGCTTCCCACGTTCCAGCGTGCCTATCCCACCATCACCACGAATTTCGTGCTGCAATATGCGACAACCGAGAAGATTGAACCTCTGGTGCTGACGATGCTCACAACCATCAAAGACGCCAAGATTGGGCAGCTCAAGATCGATGCACGCACCAAAACCATCATTGTGACTGACCTCCCCAATGTGGTTCAGAAAATCGGTGATCTGGTGGCTATGTTTGACCGGCCTCAGAAGCAGGTCTTTATTGAGGCTAAAATCATTCAGGTAAATTTGGTGGATCAATTTAAATTCGGGGTTAACTGGGATTACCTGTTTGAAGGGCTCAATCCGCGCTTCTCGCTAAAACCGGTGTCTGGAACGTTTAATCCGTCCGATCTCACAACAGGGAATTCTGCCGCAAGGACTGGGCTTGGGGGGGCTGGGCTTACGTATCATACAATAATGGGTGGAGCCAATTTGAATGCAGTTGTGGAGGCTTTATCGCAAGTAGGAAAAACTAAGCTCCTACAGAATCCGCACATCATAACTCTGGATGGTAAGGAAGCTACTATTAAGTCGATAGAAAACCGTCCGTATTCTGAGTTGCAATACGAAACAGGTAGTTCAAATATTGTTGGGAAGACGTATAAGTTTGTTGAAGTTGGGATTTCACTTGGGGTTACGCCGCGAATCAATGAACTCGGATACATTACTTGTGATATAAAGCCAGAGATTAGCTCGGCCGCAAAAGGGGAATACTATGACGGAGATGGCACTGGAAATACGGGCGTACCTGTGGTGAAGAAACTATTCTCCGAAGCGAGTGTCAGCGTAAAAGATGGTGTGACTATTATTATCGCGGGAATGATTAATGAATCACAAACAAAAGTAAGAACTCAGATTCCTATTCTCGGCAGTATTCCATTGCTGGGTGTTTTATTCAGGACGGACTCAATTGCTACTGAAAACACTGAGACCATTGTCCTGCTCACCCCCCGCATCGTTACCGGCGACAAATTTTTTGAGCGCGGGCGTGACATGAAAAAGCCGGTCAAAGGGGCCATTCCCTCGAGCGGCATTAACGCCGCTGAATTTCTGCAGTAAGCGGGAATCAGAGGCTGAAGCAGGTTAGGCTGAAAGATGTCAGGTCGCGTTAATAAACAATATTTACACGATGAGTCTTCTGTTAAACATTCTCTTTCCTCCGCGGGCTTTGCGAGCTTCTGTTCAAACTCTTTTCTGGATTTATTCAATTTCTTTAATCAGTGGTGAAGTTCTTCTTCTCCCTGCCATCGCCCAGACTTCTGCCGTGCCTGCCCGTATAGATGCCGCCGCCTATCAGCGTGTGGTGGAGGAGAACCTGGACTTGCGGAAAGAGCAGGCCAGCATGGATGGCGAGATGGGCGTGTTAAGGCGCAAGAACGCCAGTCTTCTGCTCGATATTCAAGATCTGGAGCGAAAGCGTGATCAGCTGACGGCCCTGGTGGCGCAACTCAAGACCCCTGACGAACTCGCTGCTCAGATGGCGCGTCTAAATTCCGAAAAAGTGGTGTTAGTCCGCGAGATCGAACGCTTGCGGGAATCGCTTGCGGCTAGCATCCCACCGGCGACGAATCTAGTTCCTGTGGTGGTGACCCCTGCGCCGGGATCCGATCTGTTCCGGAAGTTGGAGCGGGAAAATGCCGACTTGCGGCAGGATATTGCAAAAGCCCGCGCAACGGGGATGAATGAGTCTGTCGCGAAAGAAATTGTGCAAAAGAACGAAATCGTTTTGACGGCTGAAGTATCCCGGCTTAAGGCTGAAAACAAGGTCATCGCCGCAGAAATTGAATCGTACCGGCGCCGTGAGGCGGGTTTGAAAAAGGCTGTGGAATTGCAGGCGAAAAAGGCCTTTGATGCCGATAAAGCCAGTAAAGAGGCGCGCGAACTTCAGATTCAGAAAAATACCGCAGCCGAGGCCGCTCTTAACAAGCTCATGGAGCAAAGACGGCCAGCGAGGCCGCTGGCCCTCCAAAACGATGGAGGGGCGCCGGCCTCGGCGACCAATGGTTCTTTTCAACAGGCTGCTAGCAACTCTTCGTCCGTTCCCGATCTGCTTGCGGAGGGAAAAAAGAACCTGCTGGCGGGGCAAGTCAAAGAGGCCGAAAAGCTTTATCTGGAAGCCTTCAAAGGCGATCCCGGAAATGCGGCTATCAGTTACAACCTGGGCGTGGTGTACGGTGATTATCTTAAAGATTATTCAAAGGCAGTAAAATATTATCGCAACTATCTTGACCTGGCGCCGAAGGCGGCCGATGCCGATGTGGTCCGATCCTGGCTCATAGATCTATCCGCCAAGGCAAAATGGTAACGAACGCTCAAGCCTACTTACCTTTTTAGGATGAGGCGGGAAATCAAACTGATCATTTTGGTGTTTGTCCTGGTGGTAGGACCAGCCATTGCTTTGTCTTTTTTTGCGGCCCGTGTTCTTGAGAGTTGGCAGATTGTTCTCCAGAAACGGATGGCCGGTGAGGCCGGCCATGTCCTCAATGAAGCGGTGGTGGCATGGGATCGGGAATTGACGGCACTTCGCGAAAAGTCTGGATCGCTTCCGCCCAAACCGACGAGTGCCTGGGTGGTTTATGCCGCCGGATTATCCCTTCAGCATCCCTGGCTGGAAGGGCTTTTTGTTTTTCAGACGGGCGCCGGGTTGCTGTATCCGGCCATTGAGCCTGCCAGTACGAAATTTGAGCGCAGCGGCTCCACGCCCGAATTGGAAAACGTCCTGAATCAGGGCGGTGCCTGTCTTGAGAAAGGGGACACCAATTCCGCACTCGAATGTTTTGAGAAAGTGGGGGGGCGCAGTGGGCAGTGGGCAGTGGGCAATGGGCGGGATCAAAGAGAAGATATCACGCAAAGGGATCCGGAAGAGGGCTTTTTTTATGATTTGATCGCACTCAAAAAGCTGGCCGAATTGATCGAGGGGCGTGGGCAGGCCGCGCGTGCTGCGGAGATCCGGCTGAGCGCGCTTGAGAGGGTGCTGAGTCGCTATGACGATCTGGTCCCGCTCCAGCGAGACTCCCTTGTAGAGTGGCTGGGGATCAAGGGATTGGAAGAACCCACCCCTAACCCCTCCAAGGAGGGGAGTACGAGAAAAGAAAGACCGGAGGAGTTCCCCTCCTCGGAGGGGTTAGGGGTGGGTTCTTCCGGTTTGCAAGCCCAATGGCGTGAGCGGATGAGGGGGAGGGGATTGGGGCAGGAGGAGCGTACCGGGGTCGTCAGCGGTATCGCGATGATGGAGTCAACCGTCCCTGACGCTGGTTGGATAACGATGCGCCTGCGACAGGCGCGTTTCCTGGTCACTAAAATCCCGCAGCCGGCTGCGGCTCCGCTTGTGCTGGCCTTGCAGTTTAATGAGCGTAGTCTGACGGGGTATCTGGACGCTTTATTTGCCCGTGCGGCCAGCAATACGCAGATCCGGGTGCGATGTCAGGAAAGTGATGAGGAGAATACAGGTCTGGTATTGGCAACCCGCCAATTATCGGCCCCTTTCGATGCGATTTCCCTGGTGGCAATCCCCGGGGATGCTCCGGCGTTTCTGGCGAATGCCCGGTTGCAGACACGGCTGTACCGGGGGGGCGGTTTGTTGTTGTTGATAAGTGTTGTAGCGGGCGGTTGGCTGGTGTGGCGTGAAGCGGCCATGGAAATCCGCCAGGCACGGGAGCGGAGCGATTTTGCGGCAGTGGTATCACATGATTTGCGGACCCCGCTTTCCTCCATGAGAATGCTGGCCGAAAGTTTGTACATGGGGAATGTTACCGACGAAGCCAAACGCCATAAGTTTCTTGGCGCCATTATCAAGGAGAGCGATCGTTTGAGCCGGTTGACGGATCGGGCTCTCTATTTTATCCGCTATGGACAGGGGGCTCTGCGATACCAGTTTACGGAGGGCGATCTGGGGGGGGTGGTCCGGGAGGCGGTGAGGGTGAATGGGGAATGGCTGCGGGTGAATGGGGAAGGGAAGAAGGGGCAGGCCATCATCAAGGTTAATATTGCGCCCGATCTGCCGCCGGTGAAATTTGATGCGGGAGCGATGGAGCAGGTGGTTTATAACCT
>JBAXDB010000040.1:0-19611 GCA_037141135.1 bacterium
CACCTGTTCTGGACATGAGTGAGTCTGATCTGTAATCTGACTGAATCTGGAGGAGTTTTTATGAAAAACATCATGGTTGCTGTTAGCGTGTTGGCGTTGGCGTTCTGCAGTCAGGCCCAGGAGATCGGGTATATCGAAACCTTCAGCCTTGCTGGTGACCGGGAGTCCGCCTTGAAAGAGCTGGTTCCTGGAACCGACGACTACTTTTACTTTCATGCGCTTCAGGCGCAAAACACCGGGGCACGCCAGCGGTTTCAGGAGGGGATGGACGGCTGGATCCGTGAACGCAACGGTTCCGTGACCGAGAATGCGCGCGAACTGCTGAATCGTCAGGCTCTCCTTGATTACGAAAAGGAGCCAAAGAAGACGCTCGATTATCTTCGTCGTGAACTGGACCTCTATTTTGCGCATTCCCGCAAAACCGGCGAACTCACCAGCGATGCCCCCACCGTGCTGGACAACACGCGCCTCAGCATCCAGACGCTCCTTCCGCGCGCTCTGGCCGTGGAGCCCCGAAGTCTTGAACGCCTTGAGGATGCCGGCCTCCGGCTTGCCGAAGGACGGAAGATCACCGACGAACAGCGCCGCAACCTGCTGTCCCGGCTGCGCCGTTCCGACTATCCCGGTTTGGTGGACCTGATTATCTCAGACTTGAACTTCCGTGACAGCCGCGGCTTTGGCTCTCTTCCCATCCACCGCCTCCTAACCTTGGCGCAGATGGAAGAATTGTTGCAGAAAATGCCGGTCTTGCGGAATGAGTCCGATTTCGTGACGGCCCTGCTTTCCAAGCTTGCGCCGGATAATGAGGTGGATCTCGACACCGATGCCGTTGCGCGCCAGGCTTACTATGAAAGGAGTTGGAATTTCGTCAAGACCCTCGACCCTGTTCACAATTCGCTTAAGGCGAGCGTGCTCTACAATCGCTTGAGTCACGATATGGGCCAGGGCGTCTATGATCGTACACGTTTCATGGAGTACATCAAACTTCCCCGCGATGTCTACTATCTGCGCCAGGAATATCGCCAGCAGGTACCACGTGGTGACTATTTTGCCCAATTGACAAAAGATTATAAGCTGATTGCCTTGCCACCCGTCTTCAATGAAGAGCCGCTGGTGCGCAACTTCCTGCTGGAGTTTTTTAAGGGAGATGCGGATTATGAAGCGTTTCGACTCACCCTCCGAGATGACTTCCTGAAACCGCTTTTTGCCGAAGCCAAGATCGTCAATGGTGTTGGCGACCCGCAGCAGTGGGCGCCACTATTGGCACCGGAGGCGTATAAACGGCTCAAGGAGCGGGTCGATATCGACTTTGCGGCCGATAACCCCGTTGTGTTTGGCGAGAATGATCCCGTCAAACTGTCCGCCTTTGTGAAGAATGTTCCGGCACTGATCGTCAAGGTCTATGAAATCAATACCTTCAATTACTACCGGGAGTCGGGCCAGCCGCTGAATCTTGCCATTAATCTTGATGGTCTGGTCGCCTCCAGCTCGCGCCGCGTCGAATACAAGGAGACTTCTGAACGCCGTATGGCGCGTACCTTTGATTTGTCCGATCTCAAGGCGCGCGGCGTCTATGTGGTGGAACTGATCGGCAACGGCAAGAGCAGCCGTGCGCTGGTCCAGAAGGGGAGACTGGACGTTCTCCAGGAGGTAACGGCATCCGGACACGCTTTCACGGTGATGGATGAAGCGGGCCGCCGTGTGGCCGGTGCAAGCGCCTGGCTGGGCGGGCGTGAGTTCACCGCCGAACAGGATGGCCGCATCATTGTGCCTTTCACGACGGCGCCGAAGAGTGAGAACCTTGTTGTCCGCCAGGGGGATTTCGCCACATTGGTGCGTTTTGATCACCTGGCCGAAACCTACGCGCTTAAAGCCGGAGTCTACGTGGACCGTGAGTCACTGATCCGGCGCGAAAAGGCGCTGATTGCGGTGCGCCCGGTACTGACCGTGAATGGCCGTCCTGCCAGTCTTAAATTGCTGGAGGAGCCGCGCCTGGTCATTCACTCTACCGATCTGCAGGGAATTGTGACTGAAAAGGAAGTCCCGGGACTGGTGCTGCGTGAGGATGCGGAAACTGTCCAGGAAATTCTTGTTCCTGAAAATACAGTCGAACTCAAAGTGTTTTTGAAGACCCGCGTGCAGAATCTCAGTCAGGGTAAAAAGCTGGATTTGGCCGATAGCGAGGTCTTTGCTCTGAATGGCATCGAGCGCACGGCGGATGTCCAGATGTTGTATATCGGTCAGACGGCGGCCGGCTATTACGTCGATGCCCGTGGTAAGAACGGTGAGCCGCTGGTGGGTGAGTCGCTGGCCTGTTTCTTCAAACACCGCTGCTTCCGCGATGAGGTGCACGTGACACTGAAGACCGACGCACGGGGCCGGGCGATGCTGGGCCCGCTAAGCGGGATCGAGAGGTTCAGGATTCAAGCGTCGGCAGGCCGGGAACTGTCGTGGTCGCCGGTGCGCAATGCCTGTGCATTCCCCGTGGTTTTGCAGGGCAAGGAGGGCGAGACCCTGCGCGTGCCGATGGTCTGGGACGCATCGGATGTGACTGCCGAAGCCTCTCTGTTGGAGACCCGGCACGGACAGTTTGTTAAGGACTGGCATGCCGCACTCGGTGTTGCGGATGGGTTTCTTGAACTGCGCGGCCTGCCTTCGGGCGATTACTCGCTGTATCTCCAACCCGAAGGTCATGAGATCGCAGTTCGCGTCACACAGGGCGATCTGCGCGATGGCCGGGCTGTCTCATCGCGCCGTGTTCTGGAACTGCCCCGCCTCGCCCCCCTGAACGTGGTGTCCATCACGCCCGGCGTGGATGAGGTTGTAATTAGTTTGGCCAACGTGACACCCTTCACCCGTGTGCATGTGATCGCCACCCGCTACCTGCCTGCGTATGACCTGTTCAATCGCCTCGGATTTTCCGGTACGCCCGGTTTGATGCAACAAATGCGACCTGCGGTCCGAACCTTCTATGAGTCCGGGCGCGACATTGGTGACGAGTACCGTTATATCATCGACCGGCAGCAGGCCGTGAAGTATCCCGGGAACATGCTGGAACGTCCGGGGCTTCTGCTTAACCCGTGGGCGGTGCGCGCTACGGAGGCACAGGCGGAATTGCTGGCGGAAGGCCGCGAGTATGGTGGTCGAAGTTCGGCCTTGTCACGTTTCGGCGGGGTTAGTGCCGCCGCAGGGGGGAAAGGGTCAGAGTCTTTAGAAGGCTACGGCGCGTTTGATTTCCTGAAGCAACCGGCGGTGACGTTGATGAATCTGGTGCCGGGAAAAGATGGCAGGATCGTGGTCGCGCGCGCCTTGCTGAAGGGACTGCCCTGTCTGCGCGTCTTGGCCGTGGATCCGACGACCACGGTGTTGAAACACGCGGCGCTGGAGGATTCGCCGGTCGATACGCGCGAACTGCGGCTTGCGGCGGGCCTTGATCCACGTAAAAACTTTTCGGAACAGAAGCGGATCACGCCTGTATCCGTGAATGAGATGGCGACGATCGGGGATGTGACGACCGCCCGTTTCGAGCGGTACGACACCGTGACAAAGGCGTATCGACTGCTGGCCACGCTTAATCCGGATGCCACCTTCGGCGAGTTCTCCTTCGTGGCGAACTGGCCGGATCTTGACCCCAAAGAGCAGCGGCGCCTTTATTCCAAGTACGCCTGTCATGAATTGAGCTTTTTCCTATACAAGAAAGATCCGAAATTCTTCGCTTCAGTAATCGGACCGTATCTGCAAAACAAGAAGGACAAGACCTTCATGGACCACTGGCTCCTCGGCGACGATCTCACGGGCTTTCTTGAACCATGGCGGTTTGGGCGGCTGAATGCGGTTGAGCGCGTGTTGCTGGGTAAACGTCTGCGCGAACAGGAGTCCTCTGTGGTCCGTGACACACGCGAGCGCGTGGAATTGATTCCGCCGGATATGGAGGCCTTCAATCGTCGCTTCGATACAGCCGTTCAGACTGGTTCTCTGGAGGCGGGTGAGAATGGCTTAGCAGGAGAAGTTGAGGCGGTCCGTAAAAGTGTGGCTGATAAACAGGTGCAGTCGCTACGCAGGGAGGGCGGGGTTTTGGCCATGGATGGCATGGCAATGGCAGCCGCACCGATGGAGATGTCTGTGGCCCAGGTTCCCGCATCTATGGGGTTGGAAATGGCCAAAGATCAAAAGAAAGCGGCTAGCGTGAGTACTGGCAGAGCGTTGCGCGCTTTGCGGCAACGGGGCATGCAGAAAGCGGAGGAAAAATTAAAGGCATTAAAGGAAGAGGCTGCCGACGGTCCTGCTCAAGAGAAGTCTGAACATTTCTATGATGCGGCAGATGGAAAACGCGATGAAACACGCCGCTTCTTCCAGAAACTGGATAAGACTCAGGAATGGGCCGAAAACAACTACTACCACCTGCCAATCGAGCAGCAGGTGGCCGAGCTCGTGAAGGTCAACGCCTTTTGGGGTGACTATGCGGCCAATGATGGCAAGACTCCCTTCCTGTCGAAGGCCTTTCCTGAGACGGTCTCGAACTTCACCGAAATGATGCTGGCGTTGGCGGTTCTGGATCTGCCGTTCAAGGCTGCCGCGCATAAGGAGAAAATTGAAGGCGTTAGCTACACCTTGCAGGCCGGTTCGCCGCTGCTGCTATTCCGTCGCGAGATCTCTGAGGGGACACGTGATAAGGGGCCGGACAGTGTATTGGTGGCGCAGCACTTCTTCCGTGCGGATGACCGCGAGCGGATTGAAAACGGCGAGCGCTTCGACAAACTGGTGACCGGTGAATTTCTGCCGCGCGTCGTGTATGGCGCGCAGGTGGTGCTGACCAATCCCACCGGCAACCGCCAGAAGCTGCACGTGCTACTCCAGATTCCGATGGGTGCCATGCCTGTGAACAACGGCTTTATGACGCGCGGTGTCTATATCGTTCTGGAGCCCTACAGCACGCAGACACAGGAGTATTTTTTCACCTTCCCGGCGACAGGCGACTATCAGCACTATCCGGTCTCCCTTGCGGTCAACGACAAGGTGATCGGACGCGCCGAGCCGTTTACGTTCCACGTTGTAGCGAAGCTTAGCAAGGTGGACACCACCTCGTGGGCGTGGATTTCGCAAAACGGGACCGTTGACGAGGTTTTTGCGTTTCTCGGTGCGGCTAACCTTCATCGGATTGATCTCGACCAGATTGCCTGGCGCATGAAAGACCGAGCCTTTTTCAAGAAAATTACGGCCTTGCTGGAGTCGCGGCACCTCTATGCGAATACGCTCTGGTCATATGGGGTGCTGCATAACGATCCCGTCACCATCCGGGAATTCCTGCGGCACCACGCGTTCGCGGATCGGTGTGGACTCTACCTGGTCTCGCCCTTACTGACACTTGAGCCGGTCGAAAGGTTTGACTACCAGCATCTTGAGTATGCGCCGCTGGTGAATCCGCGCGCCCACATGGTGGGCGCAAAACGCACCATCTTGAACGACTGTTTCCGCGCGCAGTACCAGAGTTTCATGAAGGTGCTCAGCTATAAGCCGAGGCTGGATGCCACCGATACGCTGGCGGTGGCCTATTCCATGACTCTGCAGGATCGTGTGGCAGAGGCGATTGACTGGTTCAGCCGTGTTGACCGCAAGGAGGTGCCGGAGCAGCTTCAGTGCGATTATCTTGAGGCTTATCTTGCGTTATACAGGGGCGATATCGAGACCGCGCGCAAACTGGCGAAGAAGCACGCGGACGAGGGGGTGGACCGCTGGCGTGACCGTTTTGCGCAGGTTCTCAATCAGATCAGCGAGATCGGAGGCGGTGCAATATCGGCTGCGGACAAGGAAAAACGCGATGAGGCGCAGGCTGCCCTGGCGGCCACCGAACCCGTGCTGGAGATGCAGGTTGAGGCCGGACGTATCCGGCTCGATACCCGTAACCTGAAAAGCTGTACGCTCAATTTCTATCCCATGGATATCGAGCTGCTCTTTTCCCGTAGTCCCTTTTTACAGGAGGGGACGGCACAGTTTTCATTCATCCGTCCGGTGCTGAGCCGCATTGTGGAATTACCTGCTGGTAAAGATGGACTGAGTGTTGACCTGCCTGCCGAGTTCAAGGCGAAGAACGTGATGGTCGAGGCGTTGGCTGGTGGCGTGCGCAAAACCCAGGCCTATTACGCCAACACGCTCAAGGTACAGATGATCGAGAGCTACGGCCAGCTTGTGGTGACGCATGCCGACACAGGCAAGCCGGTGCCTGGCGCTTACGTCAAGGTGTACGCGAAGCAGTCCGATGGAACGGTCAAATTTTTAAAGGACGGCTATACTGATTTGCGAGGGCGTTTTGACTATGTCTCGCTGAACACGAATGAGCTGGAGGACACGGTGCGTCTCGCCGTGCTGGTCCTGAGTGATGCTTTCGGCGCAGTGGTTCGCGAAGCTCCGCCGCCCAAGCGCTGATTATGACCAGTTTTATTTTACGCCGCGTGCTTTATATGATCCCCATGGTACTTGGGGTGATTCTCATTACCTTTATGCTCTTTAATGTTGTTGGCGGGAGTCCGGCCTCCATGGCGCTGGGAAAAAATGTTTCCCCCCAGGCCCTTGAGGAATTTGATGAACAGCGCGGGTTTAACAAGCCGGTGATTTTCGGCTGGTGGACGACCACACGGGCGTTCCAGGAGCGTGATGTTCAAGAGCCGGTTCTGTTGGTGGCGGGAACGAATTATCCAGTTCAATTCCTTTTTCCATTACGTCCGGATTCCCGTTATCGGCTCAGGGTTGAAGTCCGGAGCAAAACGGCCGGCGCCACGGTCAGATTTCAGACCAACGCTGTGATTGCGGCTTCATCCGTCCTGTTTCATGATGATTCACAACGCTGGAAATGGATTGAGTTTCAATTCAAGCCAATACCCCGCGCCCCGGGGGCGGGGTCTGTTTTGGTGTCGGTTGAGGGCGGGGCGTTGGAACTAAGGAATGTACGGCTTGAACGACGCATGCCGCACTGTCTTGATTCTCAGCTTGTGCATTACTTCAAGACTCTGGCGTGTTTTGATCTCGGGACCTCGCTTTCGACCAATGAGAAGGTGACCACCATGTTGAAGCGCGGGGTTCTACCCTCACTCGCCCTGTCGGTTCCCATATTCTTTGGTGGCTTGGTGCTGGCGGTTGGGTTGGCGTTGGTTTGTGCCTATTGGCGGAATCGCTGGCCGGACCGCATCTTTGTCTTTTTGGCGGTAGCCCTGATGAGCGTGAATTACCTGGTCTGGATTATTTTCGGTCAATTTTTCATGGCCTATAAATGGCATTGGTTCCCAATCTGGGGTTTTGAATCATGGGGGTATCTGTTGTTGCCGGTGACAATTGGTATTTTGAGTGGATTGGGAGGTAATCTGCGGTTTTATCGCACGGTCATTCTGGATGAAATTTATAAAGATTATGTGCGGACTGCTTTTGCCAAGGGGGTGAGTCCGGCGGGTGTGCTTTTCAAGCATGTGTTGCCCAATGCGATGATTCCGATCGTAACCAACACTGTAATTGCCTTGCCATTTCTTTATACGGGAAATCTGCTACTGGAGAGCTTCTTTGGTATTCCAGGGTTGGGTGGATTGAGCATCAATGCCATTAATTCTTCGGATGTGGATGTGGTGCGGGGTGTGGTTCTGGTAGGTGCGATTCTGTATGTGGTGGCCAGTCTGGTGACGGATTTGTGCTATGCGCTGGTCGATCCGCGGGTGAAATTGAGGTAGTTAATGGAAGAGCATGGACAATCATTATGGCGGGAGGCCTGGCGTGATCTGATGCATCGCCGGTTAATCCGGGTGTGTCTCGGGATTATCGCCTGTTTTTGCCTGGTCGCGCTCTACGGGGAGATCGTCTACCGGTATTATCAGTTTGTTGATCGAACGCCGTCCTATTCCCAGGTTAACTTGAGCGAGCGTTATTTGCCGCCGAGCCTGTTACGGCATCCCTTTGCGACGGGGGGAGACAATCGGCTTTGGAGCGGGGTGAAGGCAATGGCTTATCGGCCATTGGGGACAGACAATCTGGGGCGTGATGTGCTGCAGCGGACGATTCAGGGAACCCGGATTGCTTTCCTTGTCGGGGTGGTGACTTCCTTGATAGCCATCCCCATTGGCGTTTTGCTTGGTTGTATCAGCGGGTATTTCGGCAAATGGGTTGATGATGGGATTGTCTGGTTATATTCGACGGTTGAAAGCATTCCCGGGTTACTGTTCATTCTCGCCATCTCCATGGTGGTGGGGAAGGGGATCATGGGCGTTTATCTGGGCATTGGCCTGACCACCTGGGTGGGCTTGTGCCGGCTGTTGCGGGCTGAGGTGATGAAACATCGTGATCGGGCGTATGTAATGGCGGCCCGGTCGCTGGGCTATCATCCCTGGCGCATTATCTTCCGGCATATCCTGCCAAATGTGTTTCACATCGTGATCATCACGTTCTCCATCCGTTTCCCGGCCGCCATCGGAACCGAGGTCTTTATGAGTTTTCTCGGAATTGGAGTGCAGGGCGAGCCTTCTTGGGGTATAATGATTGGAAATGCACGTTTGCGTCTTTGGCAGGGAGTATGGTGGGAAATGGCTGCTGTATCCGCCGTAATTCTGTTGGTGGTGCTGGCCTTTAATCTGGTTGGCGATGCCCTGCGGGATGCATTGGATCCGAGATTGAGATCGAAAGAAAGTTAAACCCAGCGATGGGATGGGAGTCCGATACATGATACCGAAAGCTGCGATAAAAAAAATTACCCATGAGGCTATACTGGAATTTTTCCAGAAGCCGGATTATGCGCCGATGACGCTGGGTGAACTGACCGAAAGTTTTGACCTCAGGGGAGCGGAACGAAAAGCGTTAGCCGATATTCTCCATAAGATGGTGCTTAACGGTGAAATTGTGATCATCCGCAAAACGCGTTATTCCCTGGGGGCGCCGGCGGATCTGATTACTGGTCGACTGGAAGTGAAGCGTTCAGGGGGTGGATACCTCACCAATTTAGATGGCGAACTGACTGTGCGCATTGAGCGTGGGAACCTGAGCACGGCTCTGCCTGGCGATCAAGTGGTGGTGCGCTTGGAACCGCTTCAGCCGGGAACTCCCGAATGGCAGCGTCAAGGGGTGGTGATCCGGGTGGTGGAGCGTGGGTCACGGGTGGTTGTGGGGACTCTCAAAAGCACGGGTAAATTTTTGTATGTGCTGCCACTTAATCCATCCTACCAGCAGGATTTCTATGTGCCGGATGCCCAGGGCGCGCAGATCAATGACCGTGTGGTCATTCAGTTCACTAATTGGGAAAACCGGCATGTTAATCCCGAAGCCGAGATCATTGAGGTGATCGGACCGGCAGACAATCCGTCGCTTGATACGCTGGCCGTCATGCGGCAATACGATCTGCCCACGGAGTTTTCGAGCGAAGTCATGCAGGAGGCGTCTGATTCGGCTTCCAGGTTAACCCAGACCAGTAAACGTGTGGATTTGCGGAGCAAATTCATTTTTACCGTGGATCCTGTCACGGCAAAGGACTTTGATGATGCGTTGTCCCTGGAGCGCGATGAGGAAGGGCGCCGGGTATTGGGCGTTCATATTGCCGATGTCTGCCATTTTGTGACCAAGGGAAATGCCCTTGACCGGGAAGCTATTGAGCGGGGGAACAGTGTTTATCTTCCCGATAAGGTTATACCCATGTTGCCCGAAGAGCTATCCAATGGCCTGTGCAGTTTGAAGCCGGATCAGGATCGGTTGGCTTTTTCCGCCTTTATGACCTTTGATCAAGCCGGTCGCATGGTCGCGGCACGTTTTGCCCGTACGATCATCCGTTCCAGGTTGCGCTTGAACTATGAGCAGGCGTTGCAGGTGATTCAGACTCCCGCAGGCATGCATTGCAAGGTGGCGATGCCGCCCGAGGCACGGCCGCTGATTCTGGATGTATGCGAGTTGGCCATGCAACTGCGCGCCAGGCGTATGGCCCAGTGGGCGCTGGACATTACGATGCCGGAAAACTCGGTCATCATCGGCAAAGATGGAATGATTGAAGATATACGGCCGGTTGAAAATGACATCTCGCACCAGATGATTGAGGAATGCATGGTGGCGGCGAATGAGGCGGTCGATCGTGAAATCAGTACGAAAGGCCGGTCCCTGATCCACCGTCTCCATGAAGAGCCCGATTTCGAAAAAATTGAAATGCTGACCGCTGATTTGCATGAAATGGGGTATCAGCCCGGGCAGTTGAAACATCGGCGCAACCTGATGGAATTTCTGACCAGGATCAAGGATACGCCGCTGGCCAATAGCGCGCAGATGGCGGTACTTCGGAGTATGAAGCGGGCCATCTACAGCTCCAAAGATGGGGGACATTTCGGGTTGGCGAAGAAGTATTACGCTCACTTCACATCCCCGATCCGCCGTTATCCCGATTTGATTGTGCACAGGATCTTGGCGGCTTTGCTGGAGGGAAAGAGCGCCCCTTATCCGAATCAGGAATTGGAGCGACTGGCTGTTCACTGTTCTGAGACCGAGCAGGTGGCGCAGGCGGCGGAACGCGAATTGCTTGAAATCAAGAAATACCGTTTCCTTGCCCAGCAAATTGAACAACGGAATGTGCGTGTTTATGATGCCGTGGTCGTCAAAGTGATGAACTTCGGGCTTTTCATTGAGTTGGACGGGCTGGGGGTCCAGGGTCTGCTTCATGTCTCGGCCATATCGGAAGCCTTTGTGCGTTTTGATCCCGCGGCCAAGGCGCTGCGCGCGGGGCAGGATTTGTATAAACTTGGTACCCGTTTGAAGGTGATTCCCGTCAAGGTTGATTTCGATAAGCGGCGCATAGATTTCGCCTTGTCGCGTCCTGAATCCGAAAAGGCCAAAGTGGCGGGGAAGGGGACAAGGCCAGGGCGGAATGTCGAGCAAAGAGAGCAGAGAGGACGGAGGCGACGGCGGTGATTGTGAATCGTTTTGTTCTTTCTTTCATTAGCCTGTTATTGTTGCTTGTCGGTACGGTGAAGGCGGCAGGGAACCCATTGGCGGATCTTGACGCCAGGTTCACGCCGGGTGGAACTCCGGTTTGTATGGAATACGATGTAGGGTACCGTCTACTGCATCTGGAACTTGCCCGTGTTGGAAAAATTGTGGCGACGACCACCATTGGCACGTGGCGACATCGTGTGAGCGGGGAGAACATTCCTGCCATCTTTTTGGATATGAAGGTGAATTCCCCGGATAGCGGGAAAGCCGGTGAGCGTAACCGGGTGTCCATTCATGACCGGATTGTCGCGGTCATGACCTTGCCGGAGATGAAGGCGTTGGTATTTGCCAAGGTCACTGATGAGTATTTGCACCCCTTAATCGGCCGGAAAAAAGATTCTCTGATTGTCTCTGTGTATGACGCGCAGGCAGGGCACATGGAATATTCCACCCGCAATCTTCAGACAGGAATGAGTTCGACAAATCTGGCCAATCCGGAAGCATTGTATGAGCTAAGTCAGCGGCTCAGACCGGTGATGGACTTTCTTGTGAGCCAGCACCGGGAAGGGGCGCAGAATACAGCGGACAATACTCAAGGGCGAATTGTCGCCAATTTGGATGGGAAAGTGGTGGCATTGCGGATCTTGACGAAACCGAGTCGAAGTCCTGCGTGTTTCGAGCGTCAACGATTTGCGGCTACCTGTATTGTTCCGGTGGCTGCGCCGGGGAGTGCAGTGAAGCCGCGGGAGTTTCATGCCTGGAGTTTGGATTTCAAAAAATTGGCGGCCCTGCGTAATGATGCGGCCCTCATCAAGGCGGCGCAGGATGCTCCTATTGAGTCTATTGTGCCGTTGGTGATGGATTACGAGCTTGGTCTTGGCAGTGTCCGGACGACCATGACGGCGATTTATATGGGGGGTGACTTCGCGCCCAAAAGTCCGCTAGTGCTGTCTAAAGGTCCAAAACCTGTGGGTCAGGAAAATGCCGATACACACTGACCCTTCAGCCAAGAGCTTTGGTAGCACAACCACCAGATTAATATTCAACCCCGTCAGATGTTGAATTGTGCCGGTCAATGCCATGGGTAGGCTTGGGTTCCTGGAGAAAAACAGGTGGAACAGCCAGACAAGCAGGATGGATAGGCAGTAGGACATGATCCACACGATGCCGAAGCGCATCATTTCGCGGTGGGTCCCCGTCAATTGTTTCCTTTCGAACGTCCAGAGTTTGTTGAAGGTGAAGCTGAACAGTCCGCCGCAAGGGCGGCTGATGAGGTTGGCGACTTCCGGCGAAAAATCCGCAAAATGGACAAGGGAGCCATAGATTGTTAGATCAGTGATGGCGCTGCCCAAGCCAACAGTGACATATTTTTTGATTTGAACCAACCAGTTCATGGGGGGACTATACATTTATTTTGTGTTTTTAGTTCCTGTTTTTTTTTTACTTTCCCCGTTTTTGTGTGTAATGTCACAGTTTGTTTAGGAAAGACTGCTTAATGACGAATATCCCTTTTAAATCACAAGTATCCGCCGCGACGCCGGGCGTGCAAAAAGCAAAGACGAAGTTCAGGGTTTTTTCTTCTCCGCCGCGTCAGGTTCCCGCTCAACCCGGGGCCGTTCCGCCTGCAAAAATCATGTCAAAAACCCCGCTCAAGCCGGTTTCTCCAGTACTCCCGCCTCCAACTAATAAAGGCCTGAAATTGTTTCCTTCAAAAAAGATCAGGAACCCGGATCTTGATATTTTGTCGTTTTCCAGCAATCGCTACCAGATCGTCAACGTCATTCATGAAGGGGGGTTTGGCACCGTTTTCAAGGTCCTGGATAAAATGTTGAAAATGGATGTGGCGATCAAATTGTTGAAATCGGATATTTCGCGTAATCCGGAAGCCATTACGCAATTAAAAACCGAGGCGGCTATGTCGATGAAGTTGTCCCACGAGCATATTGTGCGGATTCACAACATTGAGAGTGAGAAGGGGCGTTTTTTTATTGTCATGGAGTATGTGGACGGACATTCCCTTCGCGAGATTATCGATAAGATGGGGGCGCTGTCGTTGCCTGCCGTTTTCGATATTACCCATGCCTGTACCGAGGCGTTGACCTATGCGCATAAATTGGGGGTGTTACATCGTGATATTAAGCCTGAAAACATGATGATCAACAGCCGGATGAGGCTGAAACTTGTGGATTTCGGGTTGGCGATTAAAATGTCGCGAGGGCGTGAGACGAGCGACTTTATCGAAGGTTCTCCCGGCTATATGAGCCCGGAACAGTTGCATGGCTTGCCGCTGGACGCTAAAACGGATGTCTTTTCGTTGGCCGCCGTGGTGTGTGAGTTAATGACTGGTAAGCGGGCCTTTCCCGGCACCGCCCGGCTGAAGCATATGTATGATAATGAGCCGGTCGGCATTGAGAATCTGCCTCCTGGAGTCGCTCAAGTGATTCAGTGTGGGTTGTCTCGTGACGCCGCCTCCAGGTATGAAACTCCGGCTCAGTTTTTCGAGGCACTCGGGCAAGTCATCGGGCCACTGATTTCATGAATCTGTTTTTATCAGGACCATTATTGTTCATGGAGCTTGTCAGGGCGGTGACTGGCAAACCCTTTGCGACAAAGTTCGGATCCCTGAACGGTTATTCCCAGTTTGTAATCAAGGATGAATGGCAGTCAGCTATTATCCCCTTTCCCGACAGGTTGGTTGAGGGGGTGGTGTATATGGATATGGATGATGAGTCACTTGCCAGGCTCGACGCCTTTCAGGGTAAGCATTTCGTGCGGGAAGAGGTTACGATTGAGGGCGAGGGCGGGGAGTGGTTGGAGGCCAGCGCCTATTTTTTGAAATTATCCCGGAAAAAATTACTTTCCCCTGATGAGTGGGATGAGGATATTTTCCGCGAGAAATACTTAAAGAAAGTGTTGGAATCGTGCCGGCAGTAAAAAGTATGGATAGTCCCGCAGGTGCTTATCTTGAATCTCATCAGGAACGCCTTACTTTTTCGCAGATATGCCGGAGAATGGGTCGCGCGCCCCATTATCTGCGGAATATTCAGATCAAGCTGGGGCTTTATGTCCCCAAAGAGGCCGAGGGCTATTCGCCTGCTTATCTTCATTTCCTTGAAACCATTATTATTCTCCGTGCTTTTTCTGTGCCACTCGAAGATATTGCCGAACTCTTTGAGGCTGAGAAGCGTATTCTCAAGTTTCTTCGGTTTGATACCCTGACCTTGTCGCCTACCTGGTATCTGGATCAATGTGGCCGGGATGATGAAAAAGTAAATCGTCTGCTGCTCACGAATCAGGATTTAGGTGGCTCCATCACGGAGGGAGGCGTACAGTTTCATCTCGATTTTCGGGGAATGCATGGCGAACTCTTTACAGGGGCCGAAATGGGGCAGGATGCCAAATGTGTTATGGCGGCCTATGATACCCGGCTGGAAAAGGTAAGGAGTCGTGTGAAGACCGAGACCCTTGTTCTACGTCGCGCCCTGGATTGGTCCGCCCGATGGGAGACTGATTAGCGTGAAAATTATCGATAAATATATGCTAAAGCAGTATCTGATTCCGTTCATCTACTGTTCCGTGGCGTTCAGTCTGCTTTATATTGTGCTCGATTTATTTGATCGGTTTTCCGATTTTTTGGATGTCAAGGCACCGGTCATGGAAATCCTGACGTATTATGGATTATTCCTGTTTAAAGTTAACGGTCACAATCCGTTTATCGTTGTGGTGCTTCCAATTGCCCTCCTGCTGGCCACCCTCTACACGATGACCATGTTTGCGCGAAATAATGAATTGACGGCCATGTGTGCCAGCGGTGTCAGTTTGCGTCGTTTGATGTTACCGCTCATGGGGGTTGGGCTTTGTGCGAGTCTTTTTGGGGCCGTTATTCAGGAAACCGTAGGCCCGGTCGCCACCCGCTGGATCGCGGATTACAACAAGCAGGTTCTGAAGCGGTCGCCAGATTCCTCCTTTATTGTCAGGGAATATGTCTATCATACCGGCCCTTCGCGCAGGCAGTGGTACGTCAAGGCCTTTGATCAGCGTACGCCGACCCGTCTGGCAGGCGTCAAGGTGTCGCAACAGCGGGCTGATGGAACGATCGAAATGGAAGTTACTGCGGAACGTGCCGAGTGGCTTGATGGTACCTGGTGGTTTTACGGGGTCCAGAAAAAGGAATTTGACCTGAAGGGCGATCCGACGGGCCTTCCTTCCGCCCGGGTGGAGCGGCCGATGGAAATGACGGACTATCCGGAAAGGCCGGATGATTTTGTCAATGAGATGAAAGACTCTGATTATCTTTCCACCCTCGAAATGGTCCGGATCATTCAGAATCGGCCGAATGTATCTTCCAAGTGGATTGCCTCACATCTTACGGATATTCATGGCCGCATCGCCATGCCCTGGTCCTGTCTTGTGCTTCTGCTGCTTGGGCTTCCTGCGACGGCGGGTGGGTCGCGACGGCCGGCCATGCGCAGCGTGGTGTTCGGATTGACCGCCTTATTCGGCTTCTATTTCCTGGTACAGGTCGGGCTCATTCTCGGTAAGCAGGAAGTGATCGCGCCATGGCTTGCAGGTTGGTTGCCTAATCTCGTTTTCCTGGTTGTCGGCGGCATTCTCACTTGGCGTTTGAAGTAGTAAGTTTTTTCCTCAGGTACCACACGACGAGAGAGATGGCGCCCAGACCCAGCATGGCGGCGGTAATCTGCACCATGGAATGCTGCAATGTTTCCTTATTGAACCCTTTGCCCAAGCTGCTGCCTATTGCGGCAACCATGATGGAACTCAACAGGTAGCCGAGAAATGAACCCAGTAGAAAATACCGATGCTTAACGGGGGTGAGTCCCAGAATCAAATTGGGAACGATTCCCGCAATCGGCAGTTGGCGCACCATGAAAATGGTGAAGGTGGATGGTTTTTTAAGCATGTTGCGGAGTCGCTGACTTTTTTCAATGCGTTTTTGGACCCAGTCCCGTCCACCCCAGCGGGCAAAAATGAAGGTGGCATAAGATCCAAACAGCGCGGAAAATTGGCCGATGAAAAACCCGGTTTTAAATCCGAAAAGGACACCGGCAAGCCCGCATAACAACAGACGGGGAATGCCGATGGCAATCAAGGCGACGCTGACAATGAAGTAAACCGAGGAGGCCCATATTCCCAATTGACTGATGCGCGCCTTCCACGCGACGTCGCTGGTGAGGGTCTTGAGCGGAGTAAAGTGAATCAAGGCAATGCAGGTGACTACCACAAGTGCCATGATCAGGAACTTTTTTTCAGATTTCCCCGCTGATTCAGCGGCCTCGATTTCCAGCTCTACAGGAATAGGATCAGTCTCATCGTCAATATTAAGTTTGCCAGGTTCCTCGCTCATTGGGTATCGCTTCTGTAGAGAATATGGACTCGCACCTGTTTGCCCTGAGAGTAATTAAAACCGGGGATGATATCCAGCGTTTCAATACGCGGGGATTCAAACGCCGCAATATACGGCATAAGTCTTGACTCGGTAACCACCAGAATGCCTGCCCCTGATGCGGCGGCCCATTTTGGAAGGTCAGGTCCCTCCACAGAGGTTATGGGACTGCGTCCAAGGTAGAAATTAAGGCTTGGCTCCCCATAGCCGCAGGTGGCGACAGGGACCAGTGGTGAACTGTTGAGCTGTATGACCTCTGCGAGCATGGGTGACAATTTGTAACGCTCGATGGCCGGTAGAAGAAAAAGACTGGCAGAAAGCAGAATCACCAGCATGCCGGCTCCGAGAATACTAGCCACATTGTCGTGTAGCGCTTTCCGGTAGTAATGCCAGGCTAGACCGGTCATTGCCAAAAATACAATTCCAAGCATAGTGGCGGGCACCCGGATGCCAAAAAGAGCCGCTTTTGCCATCACCCAGGGGGCAATCATCAGGCCCAGCCCGAGTATTGCACCTACAATAAGGAAAAGTCCAAGTCCGATCTGTGCAGACCAGGAATCATTCCCGCTGCGACGTGTCCGGTTTGCCTGCTCGAGCCCCAGGGCTGTGGCCATTGCCAGTGCAGGCCAGGCGGGGAGAATGTAATGGGGGAGTTTGGTGGCGACGGCACTCATGAGAAGAATGACCGGTACGGCCCAGCAAAAAAGGATCCTGGGGCGCATTCCGCCTTGTTCCGGACAACGTGTTGTGCGGGTTAAAATCCGGGGAAGATAAAGGATCCATGGAAAAAAAGTCAGAATCAATACCGGCCCATAGTAGAAATAGAAGGCAAATGATTTGCCCCCATGGCTTTCCATGGCATTCAGTGAACGATCAACGACATGTTTTCCGATGCCGAGCCGCAAAAATTCACCCTGAGTGGCTTCATTTGCAGGTAGCCCCCAGGAAAGGAACAGGATGGTAGATGCCGCAACCGCAAACAAAAGCCATCCTGCATAACGCCATGGATCCAGGGCGCCATCCCGTACAAATAGCATGGTAGATACCATAACCAGTAGCGGTATGGCCAGGCCCACCGGGCCTTTGGTCAGCATGGCCCCGCTGAGGGCCACAATCATCATGATCAAGTGCCAGAGTTGGAATCCGTTCAGCCATGACAGCATGAACGCCGCAATAGCACCGGTGATAAAGGCAAGCAAAAGAGCATCTGTTGTCGCCGCCGTCCCACTGACCGTCATCAGCGGGGTAAGCATCAGGATCAGACCCGCCAGGAAGGCAATTTTAAGATTAAAAAGCCGACGGGCCAGCCAGAATGTCAAAAACGCTGTCATCAGCGTTGCGATGGGCGCCACCATGCGGCAGGACAGTTCTGAGACGCCCAATATCCGGACCGGGATGGACATGAGCCAGTAAATGAGAATGGGTTTGTCGGCGCGGAGCTGATCATTAAAAGTGGGGTAGAGGTAATTCCCCGATTCCACCATTTCAACGGTTGCTCTTGCGAAACGCGGTTCATCACGATCCCAGAGGGAGGAGGCGGTCGTCAGCAAGAGGTAGATGGTATATATCAGAAGACTAAAGAGGATGAAGGCTCGATTTAGATTCCAAGCCCCTTTTCTTTTGCGCTGCCAGGCCGGTATCAACCTGGCGAGAATCAGGAAAACACCGAGCGGCCCCCAGACACGGAGAAAATCGAGTACGAACGGGGTGGCACGCGCCCAGGTCAGATTGACGACGGAAAACAAGATGATGACTCCGCCGATTATTACAAACCAACGTCGGTGGGGTTTCCAGGGCCAGCGGCGCAAGATGGCGCCGGCGATGATGCTACCAATGATCCCGAACGCAAGGCCTGCCAGTACATCGCTCGGATAATGACGCCCATCATAAACCCGCCCGGTGGCGACCCCGGCATTTAGTAGGATGGCCACAGGCGCCACCCAGGGAGAAGCGCTGACAAGCGGCATGCAAAACGCGGCGGCGGTGGCGGCATCGCCACTTGGAAAGGAATGCGCGTTTTTATAGCCGGGCCGCTCCCGCCCGACACCCAATTTGAACGGCCAGATCAGAACCGACATGATCAGCAGTGCGAGAATGATATGGGTCGCGCGTTTTCTGAAGCCGCATATTCCAAGGCCGGCGATGATAACAAGAATGACGTCTCCTTTGCCGAAAGGCCTGAAAAGATTCAACACCTCCTGGAAGATATGGAGCTTTCCCACAGTTCGGGAAAAGGCGCGAACAGAGTCTGAGAAAGAGTAGTCAAACGGGTAAATGGCAACCGCCGCAGCCAGGAGCAGGGCGGCTGCCAGCAGTGCGGATGCGTAATGATGTTTTATCGGTGTTATCATAATAAAAAAGCCCGCAGGCACATGCGAGCGGGCTTTTTCAGGAATCTCTTACTTCTGTTTGTTCAGCAGCGTGGCACCACCCAGTTCGCCCAGTGAGGCCTTTTGAAGGTCGGTCCATAGAGTGCCCGTGCCTGAATGCAGGATGTTAATCCTCAAATCAGGTCGCAGAGAGCCGGCGAATTCCCACAGGCTGAAGGCCGCAGGATCACCGAATGCCAGGGTCTTCATCTGTGAACCCCGCGCGCGCTGGTTTTCAACCACCTGCATGGAGTCGGCGGCCGCTTTGCCGAGCGTTCGAACCTTGCTGGCCCGGAAACCCGCGGTCTCTTTGTCAATTTGCGACATCAGGCGCAGCGTCTCAGCCTGAATCTCGGCTACTTGCTTCTCCTGGTCCGCGGCGATTTCAGCCTTCAACTTCATGGTCTCCTGGGCCACCTGAACACGCTTTTGCTCGATCATCGACATTTCCATATTCAGTTCACCCTGCTTTTTAGCGGTGTTCTGTCGCTCCTTATTCGTCAGATCCTGCTCCACCGCCAAGCTGGCCTTTTGGATGGGATCCAGAATCTGCATGGGTACTTCCACATGACGGATGAGCGCGTTGTGGGTAATGATTTTCTTTTCGCTCAATGTTTTAGACAGAGCATCGGTCATGTCCATTTGAAATTTCTCACGACCTTCGCCGACGATGAAATCCTTCGCCCGGTATTCGGAACCCTTATTCCGGGAGATCGACAGGATTTGAGGCATGATGATCTTGTCGATCACGGCAGGAAGATCCCCATAACTGCGATAAAGCCAGGCGATGTTTTCCGGCAGAAGTTCAAACTCCACTGTCATATCGAGGCTGATCAAAAAGCCGTCACGCGACGGAAACGAGACGTATTCATTAAGAACGTGTATGCCTTCGGATAATTTCTG
>JBAXDB010000041.1:0-19547 GCA_037141135.1 bacterium
AAACTCCAATTGGCCAGCGCCGCCTGGATCAGTTTCAGCCACGGCACCAATGACGCCCAGAAAACCATGGGTATCATCGCCCTGATTCTGTTCACAGCGACCACCAAAAGCACCGCCTTCGGAATTCTTCCGCCCTGGCTGGAATTCCTGAGGACCCCGGAGTTCACCGTGGCCACCTGGATCAAGGTCACCTGCGCCATTACCATGGCTGCGGGTACAGCCGCGGGAGGCTGGCGCATCATCAGGACAATGGGTCACAAAATTGTGAGAATGCAGCCTATCCATGGGTTTGCCGCTCAAACCACGGCTGCGGCCGTCATTTCGATCGCCACTCACTGGGGCATCCCGCTATCCACCACCCACGTCATCTCCACCTCGATTATGGGGGTGGGCGCCACCAAGCGGCTCAGCGCCGTGAAATGGGGCATTGTGGGCAGCATCGTCTGGGCCTGGGTGCTCACCATTCCAATCACAGCTCTCCTCGGCTATTGGATCGAGCAGGCCCTCCTGCCCATCTGGATGAAGTGAGACTATGAGAGGTAATACAATAGTGGTGACCTTGTGCCTGACCGTTCTGGGTTCGGCTTCCAGCCACGCTGATGAACTGGATGAGCTCATCACGCTGGCATTCAGTAATAGTCCCGCCCTGCAAGCGGCGCGGGAAGGGACCCGTCAAGCTGAGGCGGCACGTGATGCTTCCGATGAATTTCTCGATCCCCACACCACCGCGGCGGCAGGCAGGGTGTCCGGCAGTGCCGCCACTCCTCTTCTGTCCTCTCCAGCTGGGCTCCCGGCGGCGGACGCTTATGGCGCTTCAGCCGCAGTTGAAGTCCCCTTTCGCCCCGGAGTCTATGCCGGAGCGGGCATCTCGGAACAATATCTGGTGAACCCTGCGGCTGGCATCGACTCCGGCTATCGCACCCTCGTTGGCGCCCAGATCCGCATCCCGTTGCTCCAGGACCGCGGGTTCAGTCTCTGGCGCCAGAATCAGGCCCGCCTGAAGGAACTTCAGACTGCCGCCGATGCACGCCTGCTGGAAACGCGGCAAGCCGTCCGGCATGCTGTCGAACAAGCCTACATTGCCTATCTTATGGAGAACGCGAACGCCGCCACCTCGGGATCCGCCACCGAGCGCGCCCAGCAACTCCTGAAAGAAGCGGAGGAGCTTGTCCGGCTGAAAGTCGTGCCGGAATACCAGTTGGCCCCGGCCCGACTTGAACTGGCACTCCGCCGTGAGGAAGTCTTCGCCACCAGCCAGGCCATTGATACGGCCCGACTTCGGCTGATTCAGGTGATCGGCATTACGCCCCCTTCTCTCCTAACCACAAACTCCAACACCTTAATCAACCGTGCCACGGGCCTCCAACTTCCTGAAATACCGGTATCCGGGACGTCCTTTGCCTCACGCGGTGCCCTCCGCGAAATCGCGGCTCTGTCAGCGGCTGCGGCGGCGGAAACCCGCTCGCTTAACGACAAACTGCGTCCCGATTTAGGACTCTCCCTGCGCGGCGTCTGGGCGGCCGAAGACTCCACATCGCAAACCACTGGTGGGGAAGGGCTCGTGGGTGGCGAAGATACATCCGCGGCGGCCGTGCTCGTCTGGACACGCCCCTGGAGTCAGACAGGAGAAAAGGCCCGGCTTCGCGAAGCGCGCGCCCGCGAAGCCCAGTTGGCCGAGATCAACCGTGAGTTACAGATCCGGCTGACCGCCGATCTGGCCGCCGCGCACCGCGAATTTACCGGTTCCGGCGAGCGGCTCAAGGAGATCACCATCGCCGTGGAACAGGCCCGTCGTACGCTTGAGGCGGAGGCCGAACGCTTCCGGCTCGGCGAGGGCCGTAGCCGTAACGTATTGGACGCCCAGAATGACCTGACCAAAACCTATCGGGCCCGTAACACTATTGTGGCCGCCTTGCTAAAGGCCCACTCGGATTTCAAATACGCATCGGGATATAGCACCGATAATAACCGGATGACCGAGTCGCCGCCCACAGGAGGAAAACCCGATGGACATCCATAAAATCATGGATCTGTTCGGACTGGGCGACAATAAAGATGAAGATCTTGAAGCCGCCATGGAAAAGCAAATCCTGCCAGAAATCCAATACAAAGGACGCACTTCTAACCACAGGCCTGCCAATGGCGAGAAGACGCCGCTCCCGGAAGAGCTCCTGGTTCCGGCCGAGGAACTTCCAGAACACGCTCAGTTCATCAAGGCTGGCCGTTGTCCATCGTGTGGTGACCAAATTATGGAACGGGCCGTACGGCCCTGCGCCTGGTGCGACACACCCTGCCGTCCCGAGCAGGATGGGTTCCATCTGGTTCACATCGCGCTGGGCTCATTCCAGGAGCGCCACAGTTTCTGCTGCGATGACTGCTATGAAGCCTTTCGCCGGATGTACCCGGCGCGCGTACACCGCAATTGTTATGAAAGGCCCTGCGCGGACTGTAACTATTGCATCAAACGTTATACCGATGAATCGGAGGGACTGCCCGGGCAGGAGCAGCCCCTCACTCCACAAGACACCGTCAAACCAGAGAAAGCCTGATCATTATGGGAGAATACCGCACTACAACAGGGGAACCCGCTCCGACATCCGCGCCCTTGCGCCAACGTCGACGGTTCCGTCGTCTGTCCTTCACAATTGCGTTCATCGGCCTCGTGGCAACTGCCGGCTATTTTATCCAGCTCGAGCGAAGCTTCCTGGCCAATGGGTATGTCACCACCGAAAATTACGCGGAAGTGCGCCCGGCAACGGTCGGCACTGTCGCCGCCATTCTCGCCCAAACCGGCGCCATCGTGACACAGGGTCAGGTGCTCGCCTATCTGGACATGACTGAAGAACAGGCGGCGGCCGAAGAGGCGCAGAGCCGCGTACTCCAGACAGAATCCGAACTGGCCCGCCGGGAGGCGGAGATTGTTGAGGAAAACCGCCGCCTTCAGGAACAAATTGCCATTGCCCGCCTGCGCGTGAAAAACACGGACGCCAAGCTGACCCGGGCGCAGGAATTGCTCGACAAGGGACTGCTCGCCGGCAGCGCCATGGAGGACACCATGCTGGCAGGCAAACTCGCCGAGGCCGAATTGGAGTCGTTATTGAAGAAGGATCAGACGGTTAACAATCAGGAACTTGCCGCACGACGCCAGGAAATCAAAGCGCGACGGGATGCCTATGCACGTGCCGCTTCGCGGCTTACCCTGAAAACTATCCGCGCGCCCGTGGCGGGACAAGTGCTGCGCTATGAGTTTGTGGCTGGCGAACTGATGCGCCCCGAGAATGTCATGTACGAGATTTTCGGAGGCAACCGGCAGGTGATGAAATTGCGTATCCCTGAACGTTATGCCGCCCGCATCGTCGTCGGGCAACCCTACAAAGCCTGCCTGACCCCCTACGGCGGCATTCAACCGGTATGGTTCACAGGTAAGATAGAAGCCCTGCGGAATGTTATCCAGACAGAAGGCCAGAAAACCTATCGGGTTGCCTATGGCGACTTTAACGCCGGCGGGCGCAACGTTCCGCCGGGAACGTCGGCCGAGGCGCGCATCTACTTCGGCAAGGTAAACGTATGGCATTACATCCTGGATCTGTGAGGCAGCAAGGCGCCCCATGATTTCAGACAGATTGAAGATTTTTCTCCCGATGCTGTCCCCCTACAAGGGCCGGTTATGGGGGTTGCTGGGGCTGACCGCCCTGTTGTCGATACTGGCCATGCTACCACCACTGGTCATGCGGGCCATCGTGGACCGCGTGATTACGCCCGGGGACCGCGGACCCCTCTTCATGCTGGCACTGGCAATGGTGATGATCCCCGTGATCAGCGCCGGCTGCTCCTACCTTCAGACGCTCGGCATCACCTACGTTGGTCAGAAGTTTGTGTTCGACATGCGGCAGACGCTGTACCGGCATCTCCTTCACCTCTCCATGCGGTTCTTCGGCAAAACCGGTGTCGGCATGCTCGTCAACCGGCTCATGGGCGATACCGGGGCGGTGCAGAACCTTCTCACCGCGCAAACGATCAGTATTGTCTCCGACCTGGTCTGTTCCGCCTTCGCCATTACCGCCACCTTTCTCATCAACTGGCGCCTTGCCATCGTCATCTTGCTCCTGATGATCGTGTTCGTAATCAACGTCCGCATGAACATCGGTTTCATCCGGCAGACCAACCGGAACTACCAGCGCTCCATGGATCGGCTCTCAACAGGATTGCAGGACCGCCTCATGACCACCATGGTCGTCAAGAGCTACGGCGCGGAGGCCCGGGAACAGCGGGTATTCCGGACACAATCGGACTCCAGCCTCAAGCAGGTGCGCACCATGCAGGTGGCCAACAATACGTTCGGAAACAACACCCAGCTTCTGGCCGAGGTCGGCCGTGCAACAATCTATTTCGGCGGCTGCGCCATGGTGCTCATGGAACTGATGACTTATGGTGACGTACTGGCGTTTAGCACCTATGCCATTCAACTTCTCTGGCCGGCCGTGCGGTTTTCACTGCTGGCCAAGCAGATTCAGGATGTCGGTGTGGCGGCCGACCGGCTAACCGAACTATTTTTGGAAAAGCCCGAAATCCATGATGCGCCCGATGCAATAATCATGCCCCGGCTGACCGGCCAGGTCGACTTCGACCACGTCGACTTCCACTACACCCCGGGAAAACCGGTCATCCGCGATTTCACCCTGCATGTTGAGGCCGGACAAACGGTGGCACTCATCGGACCGACAGGCTGCGGCAAAAGCACCCTTCTCTCGCTGCTGCTCCGCTTCTTCGATGTCAGCGGGGGCTCCCTGCGACTCGACGGCCATGACGTGCGCACGGTGCGGCTCACACAACTGCGACGCCAGTTCGGCATCGTGCTCCAGGAGCCGCAACTCTTTACGGCCAGCATCGCCGACAACATCCGTTATGCCAGACCGGGCGCCACGCACGAAGAGGTTGTGATGGCCGCTCGTGTCGCCGAGATCCATGATTTCATCCTGACCCTGCCGGACGGCTACAGCACCCTCATCGGTGTTGAGGGCACACAATTGTCAACCGGCCAGAAGCAGCGCATCACCATCGCACGCGCTGTCGCGGCGAATCCGGCCATCTTGATCATGGATGAAGCCACCAGCGCCCTGGATAGCGAATCCGAGCAGGCCATCCAGCTCGCCATGGAACGTCTGCTAAAAAACAGGACCGCCTTCATTGTGGCGCATCGCCTCAGCACCATCCGGACCGCCGACCTGATCATTCTGATGAACCAGGGACGGATCCTTGAGCAAGGGAACCACGACGACCTGATGAAAATACCCGGAGGCCATTACGCAGCCATTTATGCCAAGTTCATGGGGCGCGGGTCCCTCGACGAATCCCACCCAATTCCCACGCCTACCCCCTGATGCCGCCATGAAACAGCACCATCGCAATATCCGTTTCCGCCCGCCACGCCGTGAGTATGCGCCGGACGCAGGGCACATGGATCTCTATTTCCGCTTCCTGCGTGAGTACGTCTGGCCCCATAGACGGGTTTTACTGGCGATTTCCATCTGGTGGGTAGTCAACGCCTGGACCCCCTTCCTGATGGCCTGGTATGGCCGGGTGGTGGTCGATTCCATTCTGGTCGTCAACACCACGGCGGCCGAGCAGACTCCGACGGCAGCCGCCCAGGATGTGGCTCCACACCGTATGGATCGCATGCCGGAGAAAGACGGGCCTTCCGGAGGATTGACGCGCGATCGCGGCCCCGGGTTCAGCGCCAGACCAGCGGGCGCCATGCGTATGCTGGGCATTCTCTTCGGGATCTATCTAACCACGCTGATCATCTCCAATTTGGGGGCCCGTCTGGAAGCCCGCGCCAGAATCCGCATCTCCCAACAACTCACAGCGCGGCTCAGGGAAGATCTGCACCAGAAAGTGATGAGGCTGTCGCTCGCCTACCACAAGTCGCATGCTCCCGGACGCCTCATGTCCCGGATCCTCTCGGACGTCGGCGAGGTGCAGGATCAGTTGTACATGACCTTCCTGACATTCCTCAGCGCATTCACGCTCATGACGACGGGACTAACGATCCTTTTTGTGCTCGACTGGCGTTTCGGCGTTATTGTACTGCTAACCCTGCCTGTATATCTGATGGCCTACCGCCACTCGCGCCGCATTTTGAACGAGGTTAACGCCGAGATCCGGCACACCAACTCCTGGATGTATGCCCTGGCATCTCAGAAACTTGACAGCATGCGCGCCATTCAGTCCTATGGCCGTGAACGCCATGAAGATCTGAACTTCCACCGGTTGTCCGCCTGTTTTCTGCGCGACACCATGCAGCAGCAACATGCCGCCGCCGGCCTTGGCGCCCTTTGTACGGTCATTGCAACCATCGGGATAAGTGCCCTGTTTCTATACGGCACAATGCGCGTGCTGGCCGGCGAGATGACTCTTGGCACCTTGATGTACGCCAACGGGGTGGCCGGGGTGCTGTTCGGGCCGGTAATCACCCTGAGCCAGCTCAATGTGACCTTTTCGAAACTCCTGGTCGTGTTGCAGAGACTCGTACAGGTGCTGGATGAGAAAGAGGCCATCGTCGATGCGCCCGATGCCATGGAGTTTCCCGTGCCACTCAAGCGCGGCATCACCCTGCTCAACGCACATTTCCGCCATGACCAGCAAATCGAGCCCGTGCTGGAGGATATCACCCTGCATATTCCCGCAGGCTCCTGGATGTGTGTGATGGGCCCAAGCGGTTGCGGCAAAAGCACCCTGCTCCACCTGCTCAGCCGTCTCTATGAACCCGTGACGGGCGAAATTCTATATGACCACGTTCCGCTTAGCCGGATCCGCGCCGATGCCCTGCACCAGCGCGTGGTACTCGTGCCCCAGGAACCCCAGATCTTCGGCGGTTCAATCAGGGACAACATCTGTTACGGCAATCCTGACGCCAGCCCTTCAGAGATCATTGCGGCCGCACAAGCCGCCGAAATCCACGACTCTATCATGGAACTCCCGGTGAAATATGAGACCCTGATCGGAGAAAAGGGTATGACGCTCTCCGGCGGACAGCGACAACGGATCACCCTTGCCCGGGCCTTACTCACGAAACCCGATGTTCTTCTGCTCGATGATTGCATGTCGGCGCTGGATGCCGATACCGAACGACGCATCCAGGCCACGCTGGTAAAAATCCTGAAGGGCCGCACCGCCGTGATCGTCTCCCAACGAGTCTCAATGGCAATGCGGTGCCAGCGGATCTGCGTTCTCGAAAACGGCGTGGTGGCCGAAACCGGCACCCATGACGAACTCACAATCGGTAACGGCTTCTATGCCCGCCTGTATCGGCAGCAGACGAGGTGAGAGAGAGTTGGACTCTCTACAGCCTCTGCACTGTCTGGCCACCATCGACCATAATCACCTGGCCGGTGGAATAGGCCATATCCCCGCGTGCCAGCATGGCCACCGCGCGGCCAACGTCGGCGGGCACACCCCAACGGGCCTGCAGCAGCAACCCCTCGCCAATCAACTTGTCGTATTTTTCAGTCACCGCGGAGGTCATGTCCGTCTTGATGATCCCTGGACGGATCTCATAGACGGGGAGATCAAATTCCCCGAGTCTGGCCGCAAACAGTTTGGTCGCCATACTTACACCGGCCTTGGTAATGCAGTAGTCACCGCGCGTGACCGAGGCCACGGTGGCGGAGATCGAGGAGACATTGATGATGCAACCGGTGAAGGCGGAACTCGCCTTCTTCTGTTCAATCATCCAGTTGGCCACCGCCTGAGTCAGAAAATACGGCCCCTGCAGATTAATTTTTATCAGACGCTCAAAACTCTCCTCTGTCGCCTCAAGGATATCCGCCCGCACCGTGGGTGCCACGCCGGCATTATTCACCAGGACATTGAGCCGTCCGAATCTGGCCCTGATTTCCTCCAACATCCGTTGGCGGGACGCAGCATCCGAAACGTCAGCTTTACAATAAAGCACTTCAGATCCCAACGCACGCAGACTCGTGATGGCATCAGAGACGGACGCCTCTTCACGAACGCCGCATACCACCAGACTGAAACCATCCTTCGCAAGCGCTTCGGCCACTCCAAAACCAATGCCGCGGCTGCCGCCGGTTACCAGAGCAACCTTACTCACGCTTTCAGCTCCGGAAGGGTTACCCACGCCCGCTTGGCCCAGGATTCGATGCCCTTTTCGGCCAACTGCACGCCCTTGGCCCCTTCCAGCAGGGTCCAGCGGAAAGGCTCATTTTTTACGACATGACGCAGGAACAATTCCCATTGCACTTTGAAGGCATTGTCATATTCACATTGCTCAGGCAATTTCTGCCAGCCTTCCAGGAAGTTGATCGGCTGCGGAATATCCGGATTCCAGACGGCACGCGGGGTTGCCCCATAAGGCTGGATCACCACATCACGCAACCCGGCCACCGCCGACCCCAAGGTTCCATCCACCTGCAACGTCAGCAAGTCATCGCGACGCACCCGCGTACACCAGGAGGAGTTGAACTGCGCCAGGATGTCCCCTTCCAGCTCGAAGGTGGCATAGGCGGAATCGTCAGCGGTGCAGGTGTAAGGCTTGCCGGCCTCATCAAACCGCGTCTCAATGTGTGTCGCCCCACGGCATGACACCGCTTTCACGCTGCCGAACACATCATCAAGCACATACCGCCAGTGGCAGAGCATATCCACAATCATACCGCCGCCATCTTCCTTGCGGTAATTCCAGGAAGGCCGCTGAAGCGGAATGGTATCCCCTTCAAAAACCCAGTAGCCAAATTCACCCCGCACGGAAAGGATTTTGCCAAAGAAACCGCGATGAATTAGCTCTTTCAGTTTCATCAAACCGGGCAACCACAACTTGTCCTGCACAACCCCGTTCTTTACCCCCGCCTTTTTGGCCAGCGTATAAAGTTCATAGGCGGCCTTGACCGAAACAGCCGTGGGTTTCTCACAATATATATGTTTGCCGGCTTTGATCGCCTGCTTCACTCCCGCAGCGCGCCGGTCCGTAGTCTGGGCATCAAAATAGATGATGTTATTCTTGTCAGCCATGGCCTCATCCAGATTCGTGGTCCAACGAAGGGGCAACCCGGCCCGCTTGACCAGCTGCTGGATTTTAACCGAATTACGTCCGACCAGAATCGGATCAGGCATGATGAACTCAGACTCACTGATTTTGACGCCACCTTGTTTGATAATGGCGCAAATGGAACGTAACAGGTGCTGGTTGGTCCCCATGCGACCCGTCACCCCGTTCATGATAATCCCGACATTATGTATTTTTACTTCACTCATATTTTCCCTCTTTGCTTATTAAACAACTGTCTCTTATTTCTTTTTCAGCTTCCATCTAACGACTATCCATGCCCGGAACCCACCCCCAACCCCTCCAAGGAGGGGAACTCGTTAAGGAGAAGCCAGGAGGAAAGCTCCCCTCCTTGGAGGGGTTGGGGGTGGGTTGCCCTTGAGCCGTCTATAGAAATTTCCTTCCCATCAACCTGCCACCGTCACTGATGCAGCAAGGGCCAGGGATTCCCGGGTCAACTGTTCGATGGTGCCCCAGTCTTTGGCCATAATCATTTTCTTCTCCACAATCCATGAACCGCCGATGGCGGCAACGGACGGACGCTCCAGATAGGTTCGCATGTTGTTAAGGCCTATTCCACCCGTGGGAAGAAATTTAACACCTGTGTGGGAATAGGGCCCTTCCAACGCTTTAAGCATTGTCACCCCGCCGGCGGCCTCTGCCGGGAAAAACTTCAGGATACGGCAATTCAGCGACAAGGCCTTTTCCACCTCCGACGGCGTCATAACCCCCGGGAACATCAGGATACCCGCCTTTTCAGCAGCACTCACCACTGTTTCATTCAGGCCGGGGGCCAGGGCGTAGCTGGCTCCGGCCTCCGCGGCGCGCTTTAATTGATCGGCCCCGAGGACGGTTCCCGCCCCCAGCAGAATTTCCGGGAAACGTTTGGCGATCCGCTTGATCGAGCCTTCTGCCGCCGCCGTGCGGAAAGTGATTTCCATGATATCCAGGCCGGCCTTAAGCAAGGCCTCTGCCAAGGGCTCAGCTTGTTCCTCATGATCCAATACAATCACCGGTACAATGCGTTTGGACGCGATCCTCGCCAACATGTCTTTAATTTTATCGTTCATAATTACTCCGTGGCACCCGCAACTCTCTCACCGAATGACCCGCGCCCCTTTTCCTTTGATAATCGCTTCAACTTCTTTCACTGTCACCATGCTGGTATCACCGGGAGTGGTCATCGCCAAGGCCCCATGGGCAGCCCCATAGTCGACCGCCTCCTGAGGCGTTTTCCCGGAGAGGAATCCATAGATCAGGCCCGAGGCAAAACTATCGCCACCGCCAACCCGATCAAAAATCTCCAGGTTTTCCCTCATTATGGATTGATAAAACTCGCCCCCAACGTACAGGATGGCACCCCAGTCGTTGAGGGTGGCCGTCCTGGCATTTCGCAAGGTCGTCGCAACGGCCTTGAAGTTCGGATACATCTTGATGGCGTTGGCGATCATTTTCTTAAAGTTTGAGGGGTCAATATTGGAAATGTGTTCATCCAACCCCGGCACTTCAAACCCGAGGGCCGCCGTGAAGTCCTCCTCGTT
The DNA here is from genome assembly GCA_037141135.1 of bacterium. Classification (GTDB taxonomy): domain Bacteria; phylum Verrucomicrobiota; class Kiritimatiellia; order CAIKKV01; family CAITUY01; genus JAABPW01. Next base: position 10,606 of record JBAXDB010000041.1, read on the forward strand.
CCCGATCATCACGTCCACGAGCGAGGCGATCTTGCGATTAACCTCGATGGCACGCTTAACGCCGCCCTGCGACTTCCAGAGAGAGGCGCGGAAATTGAGATCGTAAGATATCAGGGTCCCTGCCGCCCGGGCCGCTTCCATCGCCTCAATGGTCAGATCGGCTGTCGTCGAAGATAAGGCTGCAAAAATCCCCCCGCAGTGGAGCCAGCGGGCACCTTCCTGCTGAAAGATTTTCTTCCAATCGATATCGCCCGGCTTCAGTTGAGACGCCGCCGTATGCCCGCGATCGGAGCAGCCAACAGCCGCCCGCAGTCCGAAGCCGCGTTCAGTGAAGTTCAAGCCCACACGGGCATCACGACCGATGCCATCAAAGGGGACCCATTTCACATGGGAAAGATCCACACCGCCCTGCAGCATCAGATCCTCCAGCAAACGACCGATCTCATTGTCGGTCACCGCTGTCACTGCCGTCGTTTTGAGTCCGAAACACCGCCGCAGTCCGCGAACCACATTGTATTCGCCCCCGCCCTCCCAGACCTTGAATTCACGGGCCGTCCGGATGCGCCCATTGCCCGGATCCAACCGCAACATCACTTCGCCCAATGACACCGCATCCCATTTGCACGTTTCACGCGTTTTTATGCCTAGACTCATATCATTTTGCTCCCATTGTTAGAACACATCATCCAAATAGTCTTTTACTTCACCATCTATCAACTCAGCCTGGCGCAAACCCACCCCTGGCCCCTCCAAGGAGGGGAACTCCTTCTGGCATTATCCCCTCTTTCCAACTCCCCTCCTTGGAGGGGCCAGGGGTGGGTTCCGCCTCTTCACTCAGACGGTTGGTTTCTCCGTGCATTGAGGCCTTGCACCGACTGGCAAAGGCGGCGCCTCGACACCGGCCTTCGGAAGGGTCCCTGCCAATTCCTGCTTCCAGTGAGCCACATCACCCGAAGGCCCATAGGTATAGATCATCTTCAACGGGGTAGACCCGATATTTGAAATCTGATGAAAAACACCGCAGGGAATGTAAGCCGCCTGGCCCGCAGTCAGGACCTGACGCTCTGCCCCGAGGCACATCTCCGCCTGCCCTTCGAGCACGAAGTAGACTTCTTCCTGTTCCTGGTTATGCCAGGGGACCTGTCCGCCATCCGGATCCAGGGTCACGAAACCAACCGCAAAGTTTTTGGCCTGAATGGGTGACATTCCCCCCACCACATTCTGCGTGCGACGCCGGGCCGGGTAACGCCGTCCTTCAATTTTACTTAAGTCTGCTGTGATCATTGTGTTTGTTCCTTTGTTCAGCTTCCAAAAAAGGTCAGGTACGGTTTGTTATCGATGAGCCTCTGTACATACAGGGCGGCCTCGCGGGCGTGGTAATCGCCCCACATGCTTGACTCGCCGCAGGGAACCTTCTGTCCGCGCGGGATGGCATCCCAGCCGTTGGGCCGGTGATAGACCGAGTGAAGAATCAAGCCCTGGTGTTTTTTCGCTATGCTGAGATAGGGCTCACTGAGCAGCGAATTGAGAACCGTCAGGCCGGCGTGACAATAGGTAGTCCCGAGTCCCAAGTCGAAAGTCCCAAGTCTTGAAGAAATATTAGATTTTGGACTCGTGACTTTGAACTCACGACTCTTTATATACGCTCCCAGCCTCAAAAGCCCCTGAGCCGCAATGGCGGCGGCAGAACTATCAACCGGCTCATATGCATTGAAGGGATCCGCAGGTCGGCTCAAGTAATTGCCCATCCGGCTCAAACCCGGCGCGCCGGTATCCCAATAGGGAATACCGTCGGACGGGGTGTTCTCTAGATAGAAATCCGCAGTGGCGCAGGCTGCCTTCAAAAAGAGGGCCTCAATTTCCTTGCGTCCACCTTGCGGTTTTAGTTCGGCATCAGAGCAGGTGGTCAGGAACTCTAGTTGTTCCGCGTAGCCACAAAGAATCCAAGCCAACCCCCGGGTCCAGGTTGAGAAGGGCGAGTAACCCTGCTGGGAATTGGGGCACCGGAAACAGCCGTCATTCAGATTGAAAATCCCCTCATGCGCAACGCGCCCCCGGACATCATAGGCATCACGTCCTTCCCCGTAAAACACAACATATTTGGCGGTGGTGCGGGCATGCTGGATTAGCCGATCCAGGAGTGAGGTCTTCTGATCATTCTCCCCCATCAGGGCCTGACCCAACTTATGACTCACCGCCAGGGCGCGCAGAGAGCGGATCGTGTCGGCAAAGAGCGAATGAGGCCCGTTGAAGGAATAGATATAGCCACCACCGTCCTTAATCGTGGTCCAGCGCCGGGCCTGCACGGCGCCCGACACTTTCATTGCGAGTTCATAATAGCCCTGCTCCCAGGGAGTCGCGTCAAATCGACCCTCGCTTGCCAGCCGCATCAGGTGGCCATAGGTGCTGACATTATTGAAGCCATGATCGTGAACACCGAAATGGGTCAAGTGCGGAGCCATGCGCTCAACGGTTTTCTTCCGTCCAAGATCTAGAAACTCCGATTCCCCGGTGGCATCGAACTGGATCAAGGCGGCACCATATTGAAAGCCCTGGGTCCATTCCGTCCAGCCGCGCGACGTGTAAAGGCCCTGGCGGGTAAAGACCGGCGCCCCCTTGGTCTCATCATAGTCAGACTCAATCCGACGGATCTTATCGCCGGAGAGTTCCCAGAAGCGCTGCAGTTTAGGCTGGAGCTTTGATACGGTCAGGGTCTTGTTTATTTTGATCATTTTAGAAACGCTTCCCTTTCTTTAAATGCAGAATCAGGATCTGACAATCTTCAATTACCTCATATGAATGTTCGAGGATGGCATCGAATTGGACACATTCGCCAGCCTTGATGACGGGATGCTCATGGGGAAGTTGCAGTTTGATTGTCCCGCGCAACACCCAGCAGACCTCCAGATCGTCATGATGGATCTCGGGATTAGAGACTTTTCCGCCCGCTTTGGCTTCTCCAAGCAGGGCACGGACGTTACCGTATTGAATTTCCCTGAAGGTGAAGGCGTCGGAGTGGTGACTTGTTTCACTGGTACGGTGCGAGGTTCGCGATTCGGCCAACATCAGGAGATCGGTAACCGTCATACCAAATGCCCGGCTCAAACTGAAAAGCGTGGTTAATTCCGCAGACGTCTGATTACGCTCCAATTTGGAAATTACCGCAGGAGATACGCCCGATTTGGAGGAAAGCTCATCAATCGTCCACCCTGCCCGCTTACGCAACTCGCGCAGGATCTCAAAATCATACATCCGCTCACTGTTTGCGGGCGATTTCTTCGTTTGCTTGGGCGCCATAAATATTCTTTCTGCATATATATAGGCTGAATATATATCGTCAGAGAATATTAGTCAAATAAATTTCAGCCACTGCTTCAAAGTAGCCGCCTCCGCGGCAAGGATAGACGGATCGTCATTGGGGACAAACTCCAACATGGCGAAGCGGTCGCCCGGGATGGTGGCGGCAAGTTTCAGGTAGCGCTGCCAGTGCTCAGCGCCTTCCGCCAGGGGACGGCGCTGGGCGGCGTCGGGCAACCAGTGATAGACGTGCAGGTGCGCGAGGCGCGGCAGCACTTCCTGCAAACCTTTGAGCGCTTCGGAGACACGGATGCCGGATCGTGGCTGCCAGTAGGATTTAAAATTGTAATGAGGGACTTCAGACAGGAAGGCGGCAGTCGACGCATCAGTATCCGTAAGGGTGCCACCATGGTATTCGCTGGCAACCACCACTCCCGCCCGAGCCGCCATACCAGCGATGCGCTGACAATCTGCCACCACACCGGTGCGATAAGCCTTGTCCACCTCTGCGGAACCCTTCTTGCCAGCCCACACCCTGATCAGCGGGGCCCCCAGTTCGCGGGCCGTATCAAGTACTTTCTCAAATGCCAGTCCCTCGTTTTCAGAAACGCCAGCCTTGTAATAGGAGCCGTAGGCGGCAACGGCCAGGCCGGCATCAGCCGTCAACTGCCGTACTTCAGCAGCCCGTGCGAGGTTACCGTGCGGCACATGGACATCCCCCCCCCATTCGATCCCTGTCAGACCGGCCGCTGCGGCCAGATCAACCACTTGTCGTGGTGTGAGTTTGCGGAACGTGATGGAAACAAGACCGGGATGAATCATACTCATGCGAGAATCGCGGCTTTCTCGCGGGTCACCTGCCATACGAGCGGCTGGCCCGCGAGGAACCGGTCGAGCTCTTCAATCATGTAGCGCCCCATGCGGCGGCACTCATTTTCCATGGAGCCGGCGATGTGGGGTGTCAGAAAAACATTAGATAACGTATAGAGCGGGGAGTCGGCCACTGGCGGTTCAGGATAAGTCACATCCAGGACGGCGAACAAGTCGGACCGGCGCTGCAACACTTCGATCATTTCAGACTCGCGCACAACAGCGCCACGAGCCGTATTGATGAAGGTGGCGCCCTGCTTCATGGAGGAGAGCAGGTCGCCTGTGATCAAGCCCTCGGTCTCCTTGAGCCAAGGCGTATGGAGAGAGACCACATCGGATTCACGGAAGAGCACTTCAAGCGGCACTAGGGTGACTCCGAGCTTGGCCGCATCTGCCGGCTTGATGAAAGGATCGTAGGCCAGAATTTCCAGGTCAAAAGGACGGAGACGTTCACGAACGAGTCGGCCGATCATTCCAAGCGATACCAGCCCCACAGTGCTGCCATAGGCCCCCGGCACCTTGCGGTCACCAGAGACATGCGTTTCACTATAGGTGCGATTCAGGCGAAACGCATGTTTCAGGCTGAACAGAATGGCCGCCAGGGTGAACTCACCCACCGGCACCGCATTGGCTCCCCAGGCACTACACAGAGCGATGTTGCGACTCCAGAATGCATCGGTCACAAAGCCTTTAACCGAGCCGGCGGCATAGAAGACGGCCTTAAGCCGCGGGGCGGCAGCAAGGAAAGCCTCATCCATCAAAGGCATTCCCCAACTCGACATAATAATGTCGGCCCTGCAAAGTACATCGGGGTGCTGCAAGATGGTTGAGGCGTTGTAAGGTGGCGCCAGAACAGTGCCACGGGCAGCAATATCGCTCTGCTCCCCGGGGCCGTAAACTTTGTCGAAAAGCCCGTCCCCGAGGATATAAATGAGATCCATGTGATTCCTGATTAGAAATTATTTCTTCAATAGATCCCTGATTTCGGTCAGAAGTTTGACATCCGCGGTCGGCTCAGCAGGGGCGGCGGGTTTTTCTTCTTCCTTTTTATGCATCGCGTTCAGGCCCTTGATCATCACGAAAATGGCGAAGGCCACGATCACGAAATCAATAACCGTATTAATGAAGAGCCCGTAATTGATAGTGGCCACACCGGCCGCCTTGGCATCAGCCAGGGTCTTGAAGGGGCCCTTTTCCGGATCGAGTGCGACAAACAGGTTGGAGAAATCCACCCCGCCCATCAGCTTTCCGATGGGCGGCATCAGCACATCGGTGACCAGGGAGGAGACAATTTTTCCGAACGCCCCGCCGATGATGATACCGATGGCCATGTCCATCACATTCCCCTTCATCGCGAACTTCTTGAATTCCTGAATCATGCTCATACTGTTCCCTTTCTTCATTGGTGTTCTACATTGGACGTAAACAACTTACAGCAAATACAGCCATGCTCAAGCTCAGATTTCGAACGCTTTTGCTTGCCCTTTCTCATTTCTTAAATTAGTAACATTTACATCTTTTTTCGATTTTGGCGTCCGGCATCACCCTCACCCCAACCCAGCCTCAAGGGAGAGGGAGTAATACCACATGGACCGCGTAACAATCGGCTCCTCCTCTCCTCGAGAAGGAAATCGATTCCCCGCTTTCCTCTCCCCTTGTGGGAGAGGATTTAGGTAAGGGGTATTTCCGCAGATGTAAATGCTACTTATTAGCGCCTGCTTACTTCACCGTCATCTGGCCGGGGCGCAGATGCTTGACCTTCCAGGGCAGACCGTAATGATTGAGTTCTTCCATGAAGGGATCCGGATTAAACTGTTCCACGTTAAATACACCGGCATCACACCAGGCGCCGGTCACCACCATCCGCGCACCAATGGCGGCTGGTACACCGGTGGTATAAGAAATCGCCTGCGACTTGACTTCCTTCCAGCACTGGGCATGGTCACAGACGTTATAGATATAAAGCTTCCGCTTCTTGCCGTTCTTGAGCCCTTCCAACATGCAACCAATGTTCGTCTTGCCCTTGTAGTTTGCCCCCAATGAGGAGGGCTCAGGCAGGATGGCCTTGAGAAATTTCAGCGGCACAACGGGCTTGCCTTCAAACATTACAGGATCAATGCGGGTCATCCCGACATTCTCCAGTACACGCAGATGCGTCAAGTACTGCTCTCCAAAAGTCATCCAGAACCGGATGCGCTTTAGCCCCTTGACATTCTTTACCAGCGATTCCAGTTCCTCGTGGTACATGAGATACATTTCCTTTGGACCCACCTCGGGAAAGTTGAACGTCTGATGAACCGACAGCGGCTCGGTCTCCTTCCACTGCCCTTTCTCCCAATATTTGCCGCGCGCGGTAATCTCCCGGATATTGATCTCCGGATTGAAATTAGTGGCGAAGGCCTTACCATGGGATCCGGCGTTGCAATCGAGAATATCCACCGTGTGAATCTCATCGAAATAATGCTTCTGGGCATACGCACAGAAAATGTTGGATACACCGGGATCAAAGCCGCAACCCAGGACAGCCAGCAGGCCCTTTTCGCGGAACGTCTTATGATACTTCCACTGCCACTTGTATTCAAACTTCGCCTTGTCAGGCGGCTCATAATTGGCGGTATCAAGATAATCCACACCGGTTGCCAGACAGGCTTCCATGATAGACAAATCCTGATAAGGAAGCGCGACATTGATCAATATATCGGGATTGAACTTCTTGATCAGGCGAACGACCTCGAGCGGTTTGTCGGCATCCACCTTGGCCGTCTGGATCCCGGTTTTCAACTGGGCGGCAATGGCCTTGCACTTTCCCTCAGTGCGACTGGCCAGACAAATCTCGTCAAATATCTCCGGCATCTGCGCGCATTTATGCGTCACCACGCCACCGACTCCACCCGCGCCAATAATTAAAACTTTACTCATAACCATTCTCCCAAAAACGACTCGCGTTGTACCTGAATTCAAAACCCTCGTCATACTAACGCCTTGCCGGAAGAAGGTCAAATGCAGGAAATTATCAGCAATGTCCCGATTGATGGAGCAGTGATTTCCTGATTGCCAAAAATGAAATGAGGCGTAAAGTTACAACCAGTTCAAGGCAAGGAGTCCGTTTATCATGAATTCAACTTCCAAAGGAACCACCAGAGTATCCGGCTCCGTGCAACGGACCGACCTCCTGGCGGTCATCGCCAATACTGTCCGGGATCGGCTCTTCCTGCTTCAGGTTGAACCTGACTCCTGTTTCCGTTTCCTCTGTGTAAACGATTCTTTCCTATTGGGAACCGGCCTCTCCAACGAGCAAGTGGTCGGAAAACAGATTGAGGATGTTGTCCCCTCCCCTTTCCACTCTTTTGTCAAAAACAAACTCGAGGAAGCGATCCGGGACAATACCACCGTGATCTGGACTGAGCACGCCATCCTTCTGCCGGAAAAACACGAGGGTGAAGTTGCCGTAACACCCATTGCGGACGAGACAGGTCGAATTATCCAGTTGGCCGGTGTCATCCGGGATGTCAACTGGCGCAGGCACGAGGAAGAAGAGGGGCGTGAACTCTCCTGCCATCTTATCCAACTGCAAGATGAAGAGCGGCGCCGGATCGGGCGTGAATTACATGATTCAACAGCCCAGGAACTGGCGGCGGTGGGGATGAATATCGGGCTGGTTCTGCAGCGAACGGAGGGCAAGGATGCGACCAATGACGCAATGCTCTCAGATGCTCTTGCCATCGTCGAGCAATGCAACCGTGACATAAGGACTCTGGCCTACCTGCTGCACCCGCCACTGCTGGAAGATGCGGGCCTGGCTGCGGCTTCACATGAATACGTCACCGGTTTTTCTCAACGCAGCGGGATTCAAATCACCATTGATGTCTGCCCCGATTTAGGCCGCCTGCCAACCCTGACGGAGCAGGCGTTATTCCGGGTCCTCCAGGAAAGTCTGGGAAATGTACACCGTCATTCGGGCAGCCGGACAGCCGCGATCCGGATCTGGCGGGAGAACGAGCGGGTTATCCTTGAGATCAAAGATCAAGGACATGGCCTGCCGCCCGACATGATGTCCAATGAAGAAGGCCGGATTTCGAAGGTCGGCGTGGGTATTGCCGGCATGCGCGAACGCCTGCGCCAACTTGGCGGCCAATTTTCGATCGAATCGAACGCTCACGGTACAACCGTACGGGCGATGGTGCAACCCCATGGGGAAATATCATGAGCTCCCTGCGGATATTGATAGCCGATGATCATGAACTTGTACGGAAGGGCTTGCGCTCCGTATTGGATGGCCAGCCCGGCTGGACGATCTGCGGCGAGGCGATCAATGGCCGGGATGCGGTGGAAAAGGCGAAGCAATTGAAACCTGACGTCATGATTATGGACGTGACCATGCCTGAATTAAACGGGCTGGAGGCCACGCGTCAGATTCTAAAAGACCGCCCCAAAACAGAGGTGTTGATTCTCACCGTGCATGAGTCCGAGCAACTGGTGGGCGAGGTCCTTGCCGCGGGTGCGCGGGGATACATCCTAAAAGGGGACACCACGCGCCTGCTTGTCAGCGCCATCGAGTCGATCGCCCAGCACAAACCGTTTTTTACCGGAACGGCTTCAGAAGTGGTACTGGGCGGGTTCCTGAGGCCCGGCCAACCAGCGCGGAAAGAATCCCGGGCGCTCCCCCGCCTGACAGCGCGCGAGCGCGAAATTGTCCAACTTCTCGCGGAAGGCAAAAGTAACAAGGAAGTGTCGACGACGCTCGGGATCAGTGTCAAGACCGTGGATGCCCACCG
>JBAXDB010000042.1:0-19460 GCA_037141135.1 bacterium
GAACCGGTTCCGGGACAACAACAGATGCTGGTGATGAGGGAATTACCGGTTCGGGAGCAGTCGGGGGCGAGCATTGACCTGTGAGGTTGAGAATGTCATAATTACACACTGTTTGACGTGGAATTCAGGCGGAGTTAACGGTAATGAGGGTAACGGTAAAACCAGAGATGTTGCATTGGGCGTGCGAACGCGCGGGGTTTGGCACAGAAGAAATGGCCGAGCGCATTCCGCAACTTCTTGCTTGGGAGCGTGGTGAAGCGCAGCCTACCCTGAAACAAATCGAGGGGTTTGCCAAGGCGACACATACCCCTGTAGGTTACCTTTTCCTTGATTCGCCACCCATCGAACGCGTGCCGATTCCGGATTTCCGGACAATGGCTGGTGGTCATGTTGAGTCTCCGAGTCCAGATCTCCTCGACAGTATCTATCTCTGCCAGCAGCGGCAGGAATGGTATCGTGAGTTTGCGCGGACTGCTGGTGAAATGCCGTTGCCGTTCGTTGGTTCTGTTAGTCTGACAAGCGATGTGGTGATCACAGCGGCGGGTATCAGGCATGCACTTGGCTTTGACCTTGAAGAGCGCCGACAGATGTCGACTTGGGCTGAGGCATTACGTAGGTTTATCGAACAGGCGGATGAACTGGGCGTGCTCGTTATGGTGAATGGTGTTGTGGGCAGCAATAATCGGCGTAAACTTGATCCGGAAGAATTTCGTGGATTTGCCCTTTCCGATAATCTTGCTCCATTGGTGTTTATTAATGGCTCTGACACCAAATCCGCACAAATGTTCACTTTGGCGCATGAGTTGGCTCACATTTGGATAGGGCAAACGGCGTTGTCTGATGTTGAGATGACTTCTTCGCCATCTCACAAAATCGAGATATGGTGCAATCAGGTGGCGGCGGAGGTCTTAGTGCCGCTGGCTGTATTGAGTGAGGAATTCCATGAAGACAGTGATCTGCAAGAAGAGGCGCGGCGGCTAGCTCGTCGTTTCAAGGTCAGCACGCTCGTCATCCTGCGCCGCATGCGAGATGCCGGGGTAATGACACAGGCGCAATTCTGGCAAGCTTATAAGGCTGAACTGGAAGTGTTGCGGTCGATTCCAAAAGGTAGCGGTGGTAACTTTTATCTGACGCAGGCGGCGCGCGTGAGCAAGCGTTTTGCCCGTGCACTCGTTGCTAATACGCTTGAGGGCCAGACATTGCATCGCGATGCCTTTCGGTTGCTCGGGTTCTCTAAGTTTGCCACGTTCAAGGAGCTTGGACACAGTTTGGGGGTGGCCTGATGGCGTACTTGCTTGATGCTAACGTGTTTATCCAAGCGAAAAATCTTCACTATGGCTTGGATTTCTGTCCAGCCTTTTGGGAATGGCTCATTACCACAAATACAGCGAAGCTCGTGTTCAGCATTGAAAAAGTGGGGGATGAGATTGACGCGGGTGGTGACGAACTGGCTACTTGGGCAACTGCACGCGGTGCGGACTTCTTTCTCAAGCCAGATGCTGCGATCTTGCCCGCGCTTGGATCCGTTAGTGCCTGGGCGACAGGGCAGCATTATGAGCCTGCGGCTGTGAACACATTCCTTCAGGTGGCTGACTATTATCTTGTGGCTCATGCACTTGCACATGGATATACGGTTGTAACGCATGAGAAGGCCGCACCCTTGGCGAGGCAGATCAAGATACCAAACGCTTGTATTGGACTTGGCGTCAAGTGTATGACGCCATTCGAAATGTTGCGGCATGAATCTGCACGTTTTGTGTTAGGCCATCAGCAATAGACGCGTAAGGGACAGTAACCAGAAGTCCGTTTAGCAGGTTGACGAAATTCGCGCGCGTGATACCTTCTAGGGATTCATTGAGGGATTAATCAAATATGCAAAAAGAATCGTTTGATTTTCTGAAACAGGTTATTGGTGTTGCCAGCCCGTCCGGTTTTGAGTGGCACGTTCAATCCATTTTTAAAAAAAGGATGGCGGCCTACTGTGATGAAGTCCGCGCGGATGTTCATGGCAATCTCATCGGTATCATCAATCCGGATGCGCCTGTGCGGGTCATGCTATCCGGGCATTGTGATGAAATCGGGTTGATGGTGGTTCATATTGAGGATCGCGGTTTTCTCTCCTTTGCCGCCGTCGGCGGCATTGATCCTGCTGTGATCAGCGGACAGCGCGTCAAGATTCACACGGCGAAAGGCCCGGTGTTTGGTGTGATTGGTCGCAAACCGATTCATATGTTGGAGCCGGATGAGCGGGGCAAGGCGATCAAACTGCATGAGATGTGGATTGATATCGGTGCCAAGAATCGTAAAGAGGCATCCAAGACCGTTGAGATCGGTGACTATGTGACGATTGATGTCGGCCTTGAGACGATGTTGAATAATCTGGTGGCCGGGCGCGGTTTCGACGACCGGGCAGGCGCCTTCGTGGTGGCGGAGACTCTGCGTCGTTTGAAAGGGCGTAAGCTCAAGGTGGGGGTGTACGGGGTCACCAGTGTCCAGGAGGAGATCGGTCTGCGGGGCGCACGAACCAGTGCTTTCGGGATTGATCCGCATGTGGGGATTGCCGTGGATGTCGGATTTGCGTCGGATTACCCCGGTGGTGAAGTCAAGCGTACCGGTGAATGCAAGCTGGGCAAGGGCCCTACGTTACATCGGGGCCCCAATATCAATCCGGTGTTGGCCCGCGTGATGGAAGCGTCCGCCAAAAAAAATAAGATCCCGTTCCAGATCACCGCTGAACCCTCGGCAACAGGGACGGATGCGAATGCCATGCAGGTGAACCGGTCCGGGGTGGCTGCAGCGTTGGTGAGCATTCCCAATCGCTATATGCATACTTCCGTGGAAGTGATCTCGCTGGATGATCTGGATAATTGTTCAAAACTGCTGGCTGAATTTATCGCCGGGATGGATCCCCAGCAGAAATTCATTCCCGGAATGTAAATGACGGTGGGGAGCCGTCAATCCACAAAGCGGTATTTGATGATGCACCAGAGTGCCCGGAAACCGTCTTTCCAGGTGATCTTTTTGCCTTCCTCGTACGAGCGGCCGTAGTAGGAGATCGGCACTTCGTAGATGCGCCATTTGCCGTGGCTCACCTTGGCGGTAATTTCCACTTCGAAGCCGAATCTGTCTTCCTTGAGGGAAATCGATTGCAGCACCTCCCGGCGGAAGACCTTGTAGCACACTTCCATATCGGTGAGGTTCAGGTTGGTCATCATGTTTGAAAATGTCGTCAGGAATTTATTGCCCTGATAATGCCAGAAGAAGCATACCCGGTGGGGGCCGCCGCCGAGAAAGCGGGATCCGAAGACCACATCAGCCCGGTTTTCAAGAAGCGGTCGTAATAGAAGCGGGTACTCACGGGGATCATATTCGAGGTCGGCGTCTTGAATGATGACAAAATCACCAGTGGCGGCGGCAAAACCCGTTCGCAATGCTGCGCCTTTTCCCCGGTTGATGTCGTGAAAAAGAACGCGCCATTCAGGATGCCCGACAGCGGCCTGCTTGAGCACATCCCGCGTGCCGTCCCCTGAGTAGTCATCTACAATGATGACTTCCTTATCCATTCCGACATCAATGCTGGTGACCAGTTTAAGCAGCTCTATAATGGTGGCCGCTTCATTGTAGACGGGAATTACGACGGATAATTTCATTTCAGATTGCTCCGTGTATTTTATTTGCGTGCAGTCCGTTCACTCACCCACTGGTGAATGGCTTTCCTTGTTTTCCCCCAGACCTTCTCGTCTGTGCGCTCCTTGAGAAAGCGATCATAAATTTCCAGGAAGGCGGTGGTGAAGGTTGACAGCGAAGTCATTCGTTCCTGGAATCGGCTGATCGGTTCCAACTTTTCGCCCTCAGGCAATTTCAAGCCCCTGAAAATGAATTGATCGGCATCGAGAGTGACCTGCCAGGTGTCTTTGCCACGGGCCAGCAGGAGTCGGGCTTTGCGGAGTTTCTTGCCGCCCAGCAAGGCGATTTTAGCCTCAACGCTGATTTCCGGTGAACCCCGTCGCAAGACAGTCTCGTGCGCCCCCTGGCCCTCGAGAACAAATGTTAGGGGGCCTTCAAGCATGATGGCAAAGTCACCACCGGAGGGGAGCTTGATGATGCCGCCCCGGGTTTCGGAATAAAACCATAACCAGGTGAGGAAGTCCTGTCCGGCATTGTTGTCGGCGGCATCATCCTCGCAGTCGGGAGAAAAGCTTGAAGCGGCGAGATCCCGCACATCGATATGCAGCCGTTTTGCGGCGGCATTTTGAGGGGTGGCCGGGATCAGGCCAAAGCCCAGCGCTTCGCGGAAGCCTGCTTCGAGCGCATCCACTTGCTTGTCGGAGGTGGCTTCGGCGTAGACCTCTTGGCTTTCCGGAAGGTGAACGATGGCCATGCCTTTCAGTTGAGGGGGCATGGTGGGCAGGAGCCGGGCCTCGATCTCCTTGCGGATTTCACTGCGGGTTTTCCGGTCCAATTCGGCGCGGTTTTCGGCCATCATCCGGGCGAGTTCTTCCATCCTGCATTCTGCGCGCAGGAGGGATTCCGGAATTTTGCGTTCTGCGCGCATCATGGAGAGCCGGAGGTAGCCTGCCCAGAAAGCCGTGTCCTTATTGATGTTCGTGTCCAGGAGGTGCCGGCCGGTGACCCAGCCTTGAATAGGGGTCTCCCCGAGGGTTTTGATGGGGGGGGCAGCACGCCGGGCGAAACGCGCCACATAATCCGCAGGTAACAACTGTTGAAGATAATACAATCGGAAGGTCATACTTCCGCTTTCAAATGACATGGCAAATCTCCTTTTGCCTGATCAGGCGTAGCCGCGTTTCTGCAATTCGCGGGCGATGGCCATTTGGAATTCCTGCACATCCTGAGCGGAAGGACGATAGTTCTTGTCTTTGGCGCCCAGTGCCAGTCTGCCCGTCTGATCCAGCGACCAGTTGGCCTTGACCCCATCCGAGAAGACCACGGTGCCGCTGACCATTGAGCCTGGCAGGGTAAGCCGGTCGACATCAACGCTGACTCCGCCTGTTCCGGCGGGAGGTTCCGGCATGAGTTCTGAAATCTCATCAGCGTCACGGGTGGCGGGTTTGGATGTCGCAGAAATGGGCTGTTCGGCCAGCGGGTTCTTCCGTTTATCCTGAATATCGAGACCTAGTTCAATGATCAGGAATCGCACATCCATGTAAGTGAGGCTGAGTTTGAATTGTTCGGTCATTCGCCGCTGGATTTCCGAGAGGCCGCAACCCTCTTTAACCCATTGAGTTACAAGTTTTTTTTGTTCGTCGTTTAGTTGCATAATCAAGTGTCCATTTATCAGTCTGGAATAAGTTGCCGTGAGTATTTCAGAATCATCCTGGCCTGTCAATTCGTCGGTCCGCTTGCCAGCGGGGCTCCAACAATATCTGATAAAGCACGAAGCAAGGCGTGATCATCGATGGAATGCACCAGGTGTCGCACAAAGGGCGGTTTGGTGAGTTTCGAGTGTAAGCCGGTCTCATCATACAGCACCACAGGAATCTCTTTCGTTGGGGGATGGGATCCCAGTTCCTCGGCTAATGTTGCCCCGTTCTTGTGGGGCAGCAGGTATTTGATGAAAATGACGTCAGGTTTTAGCTGGGTAGCTGTTTCCGGAATAGCATGCCACTCAGCAACATGGTGAACCTCCATGCCGTTTCTTGAAAATAACCTGAAGAGATGAACTTTTATTTCATGGTCGTCCTCGATCAGCAGTATCTTTTTCCGGGTGTAACTTTGCTGGTGCGTTGATATTGTCTCTGTCTGTCCTCCGGCAAGGTGTCTGGCCACCAATTCATGGACTTTTCTGATAAAAACATCTGGATTCGTGGTCTTTGGAAGAAAGGCTGAGACAATGCTATCTGTGAAGAAGGAGGATAATTCTTGTCGCCCCGTGAAGACCATAATCGGGGAGGTAGGCGGGGGATAGAGGCTGGTCAAGCGACGGAGGAAGCCCAGTCCGCCCAATCCAGGCATCGCTATGTCCAGAATGATTAAATCCGGCTTGGTGGGCCCGAGTTTGTCGAACGCCTCTTCCCCGCTTGAGGCTGTTACCAGCGTGTAGCCTTCCAGTTGAAGCCGGTCTCCCACCATATGCAAAATCGCGGGATCATCATCCACCAGAAGAATTATGCCTTTGTAACTCATATTTTTACTCCGGAAAAAAGTTTACTTTAGCAGAACATAACCCGGTCTTTGACTGTGATTTTTACGCTCATTATTCAGGGTGTCAAGCTATTAGCTCATGCATTTACTAGTTTTATCTTTTTATGGATTTTGACATCATACTTTCAAGCCTTGGAGGGAGTATCGTGTGGCCAGATATCATTTAATCGCGTGTCATGTGCTGTGGCGGGAGTTGTGTTATTTTGCCTCCCAGTCGCCGCATTTTTTTACGTTTAGTTTTGTCAAGCAGGGTCTTCATAACACCCCTGAATTGCTCAAGGTGCAGCTCCAGAAGGCGGTTGATGAGGCGCCTGAGGAGTGTGAAGCCATTCTGCTCGGCTATGGTTTGTGCAGTAATGGGGTGGCAGGAGTGGTTTCCCGCACCAGAAAGATGGTCATTCCCAAGGCGCATGACTGCATCACGCTGTTCCTGGGAACGAAGGAGCGGTATAGGTCTTATTTCGACGCCCATCCGGGCACCTACTGGTATACGCCGGGTTGGGTCGAGTGTTCCGTGCAGCCGGGGAAGGGGCGCTACGATTTACTGCGCAAGGAGTATGTTGAAAAGTACGGGGAGGAGAATGCCGATTACCTGATGGAGATGGAACAGAACTGGATGAAGGAGTATAACAATGCCGCCTATGTTGATCTGGGGGTCGGCGACACCGCAAGGCATAAACAATTCACCCATGAATGTGCCAAGTGGCTGGGCTGGAAGTGTGATGAGCTCGCCGGCGATGCTTCCCTGATCAGGGATTTCGTTGATGGGCGCTGGGAGGCGGACCGCTTTTTGATTGTGGAGCCAGGGCAGGCCATCATACCATCTCATAACGAGCAGGTATTGAAGGCAGATTAAATTCAAGGGATCAATGATGAAAACATTTTTGAGCGGTGTGATGGGCGTTGTTTTGTTGTTGGGTAGTGGCTGTGTGACCCTGGTGGATCAGAATACGGTGGCTCAGCAACAGGCTGACATGGAGAAACTGCGCGAGAATGTGCAGCGTATTCAAGAGAAAATCAATGGGCTTGAGTTGGAGCAGCAGAATCTCCAGCGTGATATGGGGTCCATGAAGGGGGCCCCCAGGGAAGATATGGTTGTGCGGAATCGTCTGGATACACTCGAGCGGCAAGTTCAATCTTTGGCGGCGGCCCGTGACGCGGATCGTAAGCAGATCGTCAATCAGGTGGCCACTATTGTCGGGTCTTCTGGAGGCGGTTCGTCCGGACGGTCTTCCTCGGGACGGAGCAGTGGGGGCACTCAGTCTGGAGTTGAGCATGTTGTTGAATCCGGCCAGACCCTGTCGGCCATTGCTGTAGCCTACAAGGTGAGTGCCAGTTCGATTAAAAAAGCCAATTCCATGAAGTCCGACACCCTGCGTGTCGGGCAGAAATTATTCATTCCTAAGTGACCCTCTTCAAATAGGTCTCAGCAGTACAGTGAATTCCATGGGTTTGGGGTCGATCAGGTACTGCGGAAGAGGGGCCGGGCCGCAACTCTGACTTCCCAGCCCGGCCTGCAGATGATCCACATGCACGACGGTTTGAGGGATTCGGGTGAGTTCATGCGCATGTTTGGCCGTGGAGAGATCCGCCACGGTATAGTGAAGCGCACTGACGTTAAGCAGCTGATCACCCGTAATGAATAAGCCGGCTTTGCGGTTGTTGGTGAGTGCCAGCCAGCGCACATCGGCCTTGTTACCATTCTCCTGAGGGCGGACATAAGGAACGTACTGCTCATCAACCGTTCCCGTATAAATCCCTACCTGTGTGCTTTCCTTGCGATCGGCATAACTCTCATGTGGACCGCGACCATACCAGGCCACCCGCTCGAATCCGGCCGGCATCGTCAACTCCAGCCCGAAGCGCGGAAGTGGCGGAAGATCCCTGGCCACAGGGCTGATGCCAACGGTGAGGGTGACATCGCCGGATCCTTCAATCGTGGTGGTCTGGTGCAGGCGGAAACGAGGCGAGAGTTGATAGCCAGCCAGTATGCTCTGAACCACGATTTCAAAGGATGCTCCTTGCAATACGCGGGTCCTGATGCTTTCGATGCGCGGGACCAGACGGTTATAGCCGGCCTTCTGCCATTCGAAGGAAATAGCTTTATCATTGTCGGTGGGAGCACGCCACAATTGCACCTTGGGCCCGGCGGTAAACAGGGGTTGTTTTTTCCAGATCCAATCACGGATGGAGCCATCAAACGGATCCACTGTGATCTCAAATGCTTTGCCTTTTACCGTAATCCCTTCTGAAGATTCCGACACTTTGATCGATGCGGACGGGCGTGCCGCTGTGGCAAGCCATTCCTTCTTTTTGGCAGGAAGCTCGAGCTGACAAACGGACAATTCGTAGCCGGCGGGCGCCCAGCGGGTTGCGTGCTTCAAGGTGAAGGTGAAGTCCACATGAACATCACCCCCTGCGGCGATGGCCGAAGGCTTTACGGGCAGACTAATGGTGGTGCTTTTACCTGCCGCTATATCAAGTTGTGGAAGCACGCCACGTTTAACGACGGTCCCGTTGCGTGAAACTTTCCAGGTGCACTCAAGATAGGAAAGATTGATAAAGGCATTGCGGTTGATGAGTTTGAACTTTCCGGTGCCCATATCCACGGCAACCACTTGAACGGGTGCCAGAACATGTTTCAGTTCTACCAGCGCGGTATGGGGAGTACGGTCGGGAGCAATCAGGCCGTCTATACAGAAATTGCCGTCGTTAGGCATATCTCCAAAATCACCACCATAGGCGAACCATTCCGTTCCTTCCGGCGTTTTCATGCGCATGCCATGATCCATCCATTCCCAAACACAGCCCCCGATCAGCCTGCGGTACTTGCGAATGGTTTCCCAATATTCCTTCAGACTGCCCGGACCCTGGCCCATGGCGTGGGCATATTCGCAGAGGACGAAAGGCTTGGGCTCAGACTTCTGTCCCTCCTTGATGAGGTTCGGGACATTGGTGTACATCTGGCTCACCACATCGGTACATACCGCCTCCCGGTCCCCTTCGTAATGGATGGGGCGTGAGGGATCGCGCTGGCGGATCCAGTCTGCCATGGCGATATGATTTGGGCCGAACCCGGATTCGTTGCCCAGAGACCACATGATCACGCAGGGGTGGTTTTTGTCGCGCTCAACCAACCGCATGGCGCGATCCACGAAGGCATCCTTCCAGAGCGCCACACGTGTCGGGATATCGATGACCTCGTAGCCGAAACCATGGGTTTCAAGATCCGCCTCATCTATCACATACAACCCATACTCATCACAAAGGTCGAGCCAGCGGGGGTCGTTAGGATAATGAGATGTGCGTACGGCATTGATGTTGTGGCGTTTCATCAGGATTGCATCTTGCAGCATATTGTCATGGGTAACCGTGTGGCCGGTGTCCGGGTTGGTGTCGTGCCGGTTAACCCCCTGGATTTTGATGGAGACGCCATTGACCCAAAGCTGCTGCGCCTTGATTTCAACCTGCCGGAAGCCGACGCGCAGGGATTCGGTTTCCAGAACCGAGCCAGTGGCATCACACAGTGTCAAGAGCAAGGTGTAGAGCTCCGGCGATTCTGCAGACCATTTCCTGGGTGCGGTCACGGGAGCACTAAATTTCAGGGTCTTGCTTCCCTTTGTCTTGATCAGGATAGTGTCGGCAACAGACTGATCAAGTATCGTCATCCCCTTGCTGTCCACCAGCAGGGCCTTGACGCTATATTTTTCAGTGGCTTTGGCGTTTAAATTTCGCAGGGTTAAATCCAGCTCCAGCGTTGCGTTTTTGTACTGCTTATCCAGCGGAGTGCGCACGAAAACATCCTGGATGTGGACGTTGGGGACCGATAGCAGATAAACATCACGGAAGATGCCTGATAGTCTCCAGCAATCCTGATCTTCCAGGTAACTGCCGTCACACCACTTCAGCACTTTGACGGCCACAATGTTTTTGCCGGCCTTCAGAAATGGAGTGATATTGAATTCGGCCGGCATGTGGCTGCCCTTGCTGAAGCCGACAGGTTGCCCGTTGATCCAGACATAGTACGCTGAATCCACGCCTTGGAAGACCAGGAGGGTTTGTCGCTTTTTCCATTGTGCTGGCACGGTGAATGACCTGCGATAGCAGCCGGTGGGGTTTTCGCTCGGGACAAAAGGCGGGTCAATGGGATAGGGGTAGTTCACATTGGTGTAGACCGGTTTGTCGTAACCATGCATTTGCCAGTTGGACGGGACAGGAATGGTCTTCCATAAAGAGGCGTTGAAATCCGGTTTTTCGAAGTCGCAGGGAGACAATTCCGGGCGGGTTGAATAGTTGAATTTCCAGTCCCCATTGAGTAAGGAAAAATACGGTGATTTCATGCGATCACCTGAGCGCGCATTGTCTTCACTGGCAAAGGGGATCAGAGTGGCCCGGGCAGCCTCACGGTTGCGATGAAGAAGTTGAAGGTTTTCCCAATCTCGGACAGATGTATTGATTTGCTTAGCCATGATATTTTTCCCTTAAATCAGCCGTAAAACGTATCGCATGAAGGGTTTGAAGTCTATCTCCGTTTCAGGAGTTCCCTACATCCGGGACTTCTCGAACGGCTGGCTGGACGTCAAAGAACCCCTCGGGTGGGAAGCCAAAAAGTCCTGCCACAAGATTGGGGATCAACTCGTACCGCCTTTTTAATTCCGTATCGATATTACTCCAGGATTCCCGGATGTAGTTGCGCAAGCTAACGAGGCTGTTATAGGTGACCACAATGAAAAGAACTGGAACAAGGATGATGGCGACAATGATGCGTTGTTGTTCTGTTCCCCTTGGAGTCAGTCGAGTGGGTCTCATAATGATAATCAGATGCCAGAACAGATTTTCTTTTTAAAAGTCCTTCGTCTGGTATAGTGCATCAATTATTGAAACCAAAAGGATCGAACGTAGATGACGAAACACATACAACCACTTGCGGAGGTCTTTGGGCGCGTTATAGGCGATCAGTCGAAACAGGCGATCAGGTATCGGTCACATCGTCTTTGTCCTTTCAATAACAAAGTTCCAAATTGCACCAAGGACAAAGCCAAGAGTCCCCTTGGTGTATGTAGTGTTTTTCGTGATGGTGCCCCGGCGATAACTTGCCCCATCAGGTTCAGGGAAGATTGGTTAATTGCTGACGATGCTGGGTCTTTTTTCTTCGGTGAAAAAACAGCATGGAGTTCGCTCACAGAGATCCGCCTTAATGATGCGAACGGTAAATCTGCTGGAAACATTGATGTGGTTTTAGTCGCATACGACGATAATGGCAGGATTTTGGACTTTGGCGCTCTCGAAATTCAGGCTGTATATATATCGAGAAATGTGCGAGATCCATTTGAGCACTATATGAAGAACCCGAAAGAGCGGGCGCGCATGAATTGGGCGGATCAACCAAATTATCCGCGCCCCGACTACTTGTCATCATCACGGAAACGCCTTGCTCCACAACTACTTTTTAAAGGCGGCATCTTAAATTCATGGAAAAAGAAATCTGCGGTGGCACTAAACAAGAGTTTCTTTGACACACTACCCCGCTTGACCCAAGTCAGGAAGAACAAGGCCGACATTGCTTGGCTCATTTACGACCTTGAGTTGACGCAGGTGGACGGACAAGACAGATACAAACTCACCAAAATAGATGAAGTGTTCACTGAATTTGAGCCTGCTCTG
This sequence comes from bacterium, assembly GCA_037141135.1. GTDB lineage: Bacteria > Verrucomicrobiota > Kiritimatiellia > CAIKKV01 > CAITUY01 > JAABPW01. The sequence goes on from JBAXDB010000042.1 coordinate 11,830, forward strand.
CTTTCGATTACTACCCCTGTTCCCGGCAAAATGGACGATTTTATGAAACTGCTCCAGGGAAGACTCGACGAACAACTCGAAACACCGCCGAGCAACAAGACCATTGAGAAGCCGTTTTGAAATGATTGTCGAACAACAATCCCTCTTTCCTGATATGCCTGGCGTCATCGTGCCCCTAAGGCCTGTCAATGTTTCATCAGTACCGAAGAGGAGCCCTTTTCGGTATCCAGGCGGAAAGACATGGTTCGTTCCAACATTTAGAAACTGGATTGCGAATCAATACCCTAAACCCAAAGTCATAGTTGAGCCATTTGCGGGTGGCGGTATTATAAGTTTAACTGCTTTATTTGAAAACCTTGTCGCAAGTGCAGTTATGGTTGAACTTGATGATGACATAGCCGCAGTATGGCAATCGGTAGTTGATGGAAAGACAGCATGGCTTGCAAAGCGAATCCTTGAATTTGATCTCACGAAGGATGCCGTAATTGAGGAACTTTCAAAAAGGACTGCCGCCGTCAAAGAAAGGGCGTTTCAAACCATTTTGAAGAATCGCACATTTCATGGCGGAATTCTGGCGGAGGGTTCCGGCTTTTTGAAACACGGGGAAAATGGCAAAGGTATTCGCTCTCGATGGTATCCCGCCACACTCGCTCGCCGTTTCAATGACTTGAGTTTGATCGCAGAGCGAATCTGTTTCCGCCAAGAAGATGGGCTCAATGTGATCATGGAGTATGCTAATCGCAAAGATGCTATCTTCTTTATTGACCCACCCTATACTGCCGGCGGCAAGAAGGCTGGCAGTCGGCTTTACCGTCATTGCAATCTCGATCATGACCGTCTTTTTGCGCTTTGTGAAACAATAAAGGGCGACTTTCTGATGACCTACGATAATGCCGAAGAGGTCAAGGTGATGGCGCGCAGGCATGGCTATCAGATGAGGCTGATCCCCATGAACAATACTCATCATGCCACAATGGAAGAGCTTGTGATCGGTAAAGACTTGTCGTGGATGGATAAGAATCCGGTGGTTCATGAGCCGAAAGCCGATTATTGGACGAAGAGCGACAAAAAGAAAGCGCGCGCAAACAGGCCTGCTAAACGGTCCGAGTCTGTCGCCGGTCAAACTCCGTAGAGTTCCAGGGCGTCGCGTGCCTGTGCGATTTGCCAGTTCGAGATGTCGTTGCACCGGGCCATTTCGCTCAGAAATACCTCGACCTCCACGCGGCCGAGGTCACGGCGACTCCGTCCGGGAAACCGTGCGAAGAAGCGACGCACCCAGGTCACCAGGAATGGGATGACGTGAAAGACCGGGAGAACCTGATGCGGGGCGCCCGGTTCGCCGAAAAAAACGGAAGCGCTTCGGTTTTTTTGGGATGGATCCCACCGTTCTGTATCGCCTCGCCGCGTTGCCTGATGAGAAGTCCGCCGCCCTCACGCCCGATACGCTGTTGACCGACCCGCGGACCGGGAGGCAAACGGCCCTCAGCCAGATAAGTGCCCGCTCGTTGGATCGGGCACTGGACGCCATGGAGGGTAAAACGGCGTTAAATTTTGGACTTTGGGCTCGGGACTCGCAACTCACTTCCACCAAGACCCAGACGGGTGAATTGGCGGTAGAGTTCGGCGTAGGTTCCCTTCATCGCAAGCAACTCAGTGTGGGTGCCCTGTTCGATGATCCGGCCGCGATCCAGCACGAGAACTCTGTCTGCATGGCGGACCGTGCTTAAGCGGTGGGCAATCACAAACGAAGTGCGCTGCTTTGTCAGCTGGTTGAGGGCCTTTTGGATCCGTACCTCCGTCGCGGTGTCCACGGAACTGGTCGCCTCATCCAGGATCAGTATGCGGGGATTGGCAAGCATGGCGCGCATAAAACAAACGAGTTGTCGCTGGCCCAGAGAAAGGCCGGCCCCATTTTCTCCGACAGGAGTCAGCAGACCTGCCGGCAAGGCTTCCAGAATGTCGAGACAGTCAAGTTTCCGGGCTGCCTCCGTGATCTCGTCATCCGATGCCAAGGGCTTTCCGAGTCGGATGTTTTCCATGACAGACCCTGTAAAAAGGATGTTTTGCTGTTGGATGATGGCCATGTGCTGGTGCAGGGATTCGCTTTTCATATCCAGCAAGGAGATCCCGTCGATCAGAATGTCTCCGGAAGTGGGGAGATAGAACTTGGCAATCAGGTTGCTGATGGATGTTTTGCCGCTGCCTGTATGTCCCACGAGGGCGATGGTCTGGCCGGGTTCGGCTACAAAACTGATGTCATGCAAGACCGGGCGGCTGGGATCGTAGCCGAACGTGACGTTTCTACATTCTACCCGTCCGGTGATGGCTGGAAGGCTGCGCGCGGAAGGGGAGTCCTGCCATTCTGGTTGCAAATCCAGAAGTTGGAAGACGCGCTCAGCCCCCACCATGGATTGCATGGCACGGTTATAGAGCGAGCCCAGCGACTGAATGGCGTTGAAGAAAACTGTGGACAGGAATAAGAACTGAATCAGGACGCCGACATGGAGCGAATGGGCGAGATCAAGGGTGAGCACGCCCCCCGCCAGAATCAGACAGGCGGTTACCAGTTGTGAACTCAGTTCCAACAAAGGCAGGAAAAAGGCGGAGGTACGGGCGGCGCGAATTATATAGCGGGAATGGTCTTCGGTGAGTCGGGTGAAAAGTTCGGCATTTACGGACTGACGGGCAAACCCCTGGGTGACCCGGATGCCGTTAACCGATTCGGCCAGGGTGGTGGTGATGCGGCTGAAGCTTTCCTGCATGGCCCGTGAGACCTCGCTCATGCGCTCGCGAAAACGGCGGGTCAGCCACCAGACGATAGGGGCCATGCTGATGACGACCAGGAACAGGCGATAGTCAATCCAGAGCATGAGGAGCGCCGAGGTCAGGGTTTGTCCGCCCTGGACGCAACTTACAAAGAAAACCTCCTGTACGCCAACGCGAACCGATTCGACATCGGTTGTCATGCGGTTGATCAGCCGTCCACGAGGCGTCCGACTGAAAAAGCTCATCGGCAGGGTGAGCAGGTGCCGGAAGATCTGGAGCCGGAGATCGTGAATGACGTTTTCCCCGATAGTCTGCCCCATCCGCATGCGGATCGAATAGGTGAGTTGGGTGAACGCCGCCAGGAGTGCAAATCCGATGCAGCCCAGAAGGGTACCCTTTGCGTTTCCCTTACTGATGGGGCCATTGATGACGGCGCCGATGGCCCAGGCGATCAGGGGTAGCTGAATGGCGCGCACGATGACGATCAGGGTCAGCCAGTTGCGCAGGCGCTTGTAGGGGCGGGTATATTCGAAAAGGCGGCGGATGATTTTAGCGTCGAGGGGCTTGAGGACCGGTTCCGGAATCTTGGGCATGCTCATGGGGCCTCCCCGATGGCCGCCAGTTGTTGATAGGCGCCTTTGATAGTAAGCAGGGATGCGTGGGTGCCGGTTTGGACGATGCGCCCGCGCTCGAGAACCAGAATCTTGTCGGCCCGTTTCAGTGAGCTGAGCCGGTGTGCGACCACAAAGGTTGTGCGTCCCCGCATGGCGCTTTCCATGGCCGCCATGATCTCATGCTCGGTCTTAGGATCGATGGCGGCGGTGGGGTCGTCAAGGATCAGGATGGCCGGATTGAGCAGCAAGGCGCGGGCAATTGCCAGGCGCTGGCGCTGGCCCCCTGAAAGAGTGGAACCGCCTTCGCCTAGAACGGTATCATACCCTTTTGGGAGGCCGGTGATGAAGTCGTGGGCCTGGGCGATTCGGGCGGCCTGTTCGATGGCTTCCCGGGCAACCGACGGATTGCCAAAAGCGATATTGGCCGCGATCGTGGTGCTGAAGAGAAAACTTTCCTGGAAAACAATGCCCACGTTGTGTCGCAAGTCATTCAGGTCCAGTTTCCGCACATCCGTGCCATCGATGAGGATACGGCCATGCCGGGGGTCGTAGAACCGGGGAATGAGGCTTAGCAGGGTGGTTTTCCCGGAGGCGGTTGCCCCTGCGATGGCAATACATTGGCCGGGACTGGCGGTAAAGGTGATGTCGCGCAACACGGGCATATCAGGATCGTAGCCGAAGCTCACCTGCTCAAACGTGACGGCGCCCTGCAGGTGGGGTTTGCGGATGGCATTTGGCGGACTTTGAATTTCAATGGGGGCATCGAGCACCTCGAAAACGCGGCGGGCTGCTGTAAGGCTTTCCTGAATGCTGTTGGCAATGGCCCCGATATTGGCCACCTGGCTGGAGAATTGCTGCAACAGGCCGGCGAATACCACCAATCCGGCCCCAAGCGGCAGACGGCCTTGAATGACGAGATAGCCGCCATAGCCTAGCAGGATAACCAGATTGACCTGGGTCAGAAACTCTATGGCGGGGGAGAAATAGCTGATTTGATTGATCAGTCCGCGCTTCTGGTCGCGGATCTGGCGGTTGGCTTCGGCGAACTGGGCGGTAACTTCCGGTTCCCGGGCAAATCCCTTGACGACCTGAATCCCCTGCAGAATTTCGGAAAAGGTTAGCGTCAGGCGGTCCGCCAGTTCACGGTTTTCTTTGTAGAGAGGGCGTACCCGTGTGGTAAAAATATGGGTCATCAACCATAGAAGCGGGGTAGTGCAAAGGCACAGGAGCGTCAAAGTGGGGTGGATGTTGACCATGTAGAAAAGATAGAAAGCAAGCGAGAGGATCATGATAAGCCCCTGGATGATGACGCCGTCGATGAAAAGGCGGGTATTCTGGACATCGCCCGTGACGCGGTTAATGATGGAGCCGCTGGCGGTTTCATCAAAAAAACGGAAACTCATGCTTTGAAGTTTGGCATAGATTTCGGAGCGCAAGTTGACTACCACATTGCGTTGCAGCAATTTAGCCAGTTGAATGGAGTAGAGGGCGTTGAGGGCGGCACGGATGAGGGCCAGAAGGACGACGGCTCCGGCAATGAAAAGGATTATCGACAAGGGCGTCCAATCGGTGGGTGGGGAGAAATGGAAAGGCCAGCGTGGGACAGGGGCGTCAGGCTGAAGGGTGTGGCGGATGAAATCAATGCCGAGCCCTGTCAAACCGAAGCCTCCCAGTGTAAGGACCAGGAGTGATGACTGGAGTGTCATAACTCTGACGCAGCCAGCACGGTATCGCCAGGTTAAAAGGAGAAGACGGGTGATCACCTGACGGTTGGAAGAGTCGGAGAAGGTCAAATGTGATTGTTTATTGGATTCCATACTTGAATTTGTTGACAGTAAGCGATCGGCACAGGAAGATGAAGCAAATTTAAAAAGTCGGGGTTATAGATGCACTTACATACATTGTCGGCAGGGCTTGTTTTAATTATGGGTGCATGGTTCGGCGCGTGTGTTTCTGCTGAACCAGGCGAATTGCAGGGTGGGAGCCAGACCAATCGTCCCGGAATCATCTGCCTGAATCCAAGTCTTGATTTTGGAGCGGTGTATTCGGATGCGGTGGTCAAGCATGCTTATGTGTTGACCAATCAGGGGGCACGTACGGTGAAGATCATGATGGTGCGAACCAGCTGTGGCTGTACCACGGCGCAGGCCGCGACCAATGAGCTTGCGCCGGGGCAGGTCACCACCGTGGATGTGGTCATTAATTTCAAAGGACGCCGCGGGCGTCAGGCCAAGGCGATTTATACCGAAACGGATGATCCCATCAACCGGATCGTGCGGATGGAATTCACCGGCGTTGTAAAGGTTCCCATTGAGGCGCAGCCGGAGGGGATCCATTTTGGTACGGTGGGTGCGGAGGGACGGCTTGAGCGGGAGGTGCTGCTGACGGCGGAATCAAACAATACTTTCCAGGTGCTCGCGGCAAAATCTGCCTCACCACAAATGACCGTAACGGTTGAACCCCGTGAGGCGGGGAAACAGTATCTTGTCAGGGTAGTCTGTGACGGACCACGAAAACAGGGAACTTTCATGACGTCGGTGGAGGTGGAGACGGATCATCCGCGGATGCGGGTGGTGTCGATTCCCGTGGCCGCGTTTGTGGCGGGAGATATCGTGGCCGCTCCGGGTTCATTGCTGTTAGTCCCCTCGGCCACCAACATGCCCAAGACGGTTTGGGTTAACCTCTGGTCGCCTGCCGGCAAGGCTTTTCATGTCACGAAAGTGGAACTGCCCGGGGAGGGGATGACGAACTCGATTAATACTGTGAAACCGGATCGCTGTCGTTTGGAAATTAAAACCTGGGGTCCACTGAACGGGATGGATGGTCAATCGATCCGGGTGGAAACTGATCTGGCGACCATGAAAGAAATTTTGATTCCCGTAAAAGTTTTGACTGCCCGTTAAACTGAAGGTTTTATGATTACATCTGAAAATGCGCTTGTCTTGATATTGGGCCGCGATGAAGCCGGGTGTGACCTTGCGCATCTTCTGACGTCTGCTGGATTTAAATCGCGCTGGGTGCAGACACCCGAAGAACTGCGGTATGTCGCCAGAAGCATTTCGCCCGACGTCATCCTGATTAATGTTTTATCAGGAGGTTTTAACTTTGAGCATTGTCGCTCCCTTAAAAGCGACCCCCTGACCGAGTCGATCAGCATTCTGGTTTTAGCTACGGCGGCCGCCCGGGGAGACCGTCTGAATGCAACCCAGTGTGGCGTCGATGACTTCATCGTTCAGCCCTTTGATCCTGATGAGGTGGTGATCCGGTTGCGTAATGTTGTGACAAGAACCCGGCAGGCGTGCGCGCTGAAGTTGGCTGCGGCCAGGCTCCAGCAATTGGAAGAAGCCCGGACTGAATTGACACGGCTGGTTGTGCGCGATATGAAAACGCCACTGACCGGCCTGGCCGATCTGCTTGAGGTGGCGGGGGGGGCGACCTCGAAACATTTCAAGGTGGATGCGTCCCGTTTCGTTAATGAAGCCCTTGGCGCGACCGAGACTCTCGAGGAATTGATTGAATTCCTGATGAGCGTGCGAAAGATGATGGCGGGTGAGGAGGTGCCGGATAAACAGCCCTGTGATATCCTGCAACTGGCGCGCTATATTTCAGAGGCCCTGTCTGAGTCCGCTCAAGCGATGGGAATCACATTGGGTGTGGAGGGCGAGGATGCAACGGTGCTGTGCGACAAGCCCCAGATGACCCGGGTGATCAGGCATATGATTCGATTGGCGATCAAGGCAAAACCTATCGGGAACCAAGTCATGATTCGCATTGAGCGGATCGAGGGCCGGATCAAGTTGCTGGTGGTTTGCGCCGGGGGCCCTCAGGACACCGCCATTGATGCTGATGGGTTGGGGCTGACTTATTGCCGGTTGGTGACGGCAGCGCATGGGGGGGATTTCGGGGTGCCATTCATGGATGGAGAATCTGCATACATGTGTGTGACGTTACCCGAGGCCGTTGGAATTAAACAGGCGGCTGTCCCGGCCGAGGTGCCCGTGCCGATTGAGATGGAGCGGTCCCGTCGTTATCTCGGGGCGTTTGCATTGCACGGCATGGATGCAAAGAAGCGGTCCCTGATTTCCCTGGGAACCAGGCAACAGTTTGCCGTCGCGGTTGCGCTGATGTCGGTGATCCCCTTGCTGGCATTTGCATATGTGCTGGGGAATGCCATTGTGACACGTTCACTGGATGGTGAGACGCTCTTCCTGCTGCTGCCTTCCATTGTCGGAATGATGGCCTTGGGCGCGA
>JBAXDB010000043.1:0-19201 GCA_037141135.1 bacterium
TGGCGGCGGCGGGGATCGTGACCGCAAGGGCGGCGGCGGTTTCGGCGGTGGTGGCGGCCGTGGCGGCGCGGGCGGTGGTTTCGGCGGTGGCCGTGGCGGCGCAGGCGGTCGGCGGTAAGTCATCAGTCAGATAATGACTCAACGGGAACAAGCCGGAAGGCCTGTTCCCGTTTTTGTTTCAGAGCTTAGTCGTTGCGTAATCACTTAAAAACCTGTTATGTTCAGCGCGTTATTTTTGTATCAACTGTTTCAGGGAGAATGTTGGAATGTCATCAATTAATGCGACTCAATCCATGAAGGGGCCTGCGATCAACGTGACGGCACCGGAACAGCCCGAAGAGCCCACCGAAAGCCTGCGTCACTTTTTCAAACTCGAAGACTGGCTCGCCGCCTTCATCACGACCATGATTGCCGGTTTGGCCTTCTTCTATTACATGGCGCCCGAGGTCACCCTGCAGGACTCCGGAGAACTGGTAACCGGCGCCTTTTCATTCGGCGTTCCGCACCCTCCCGGCTACCCTCTATGGGCGTTGCTGGGCTATATCTGGTGTCACTTCATCGTACCTTTCGGCAATCCGGCCTGGCGTATGGCCTTGATGTCCGTCTTCACCGGCGCCCTGACCGTCGGCTTTACCACCATCATCATGACCCGTAGCTTGCGACTGCTCCTTCACTCACTCCCCTGGAGCGACCAGATTGAAGAACGGCTCCAGCACTGGATGGCTATTTTCATTGGATCAAGCTGTGCCCTCCTTTTCGGCTTCAACCGCGGCGTCTGGCTATGGGCCTGCGTCTCAGAAATGCGCGTACTGAACGTTTTCTCCTTTATCCTGATCAGCTGTGTTTTCTTCGCCTGGATGATGCAGCCACACCGCCACGGCTTTCTCTATGCGATGTTGCTGATATTCGGACTCAGTCTCTCCAACCACCAGACCATCGCCGTCATGGCAGTCCCCTTTGCTGCGGGAATATTCGTAATGGGCCTGGATCAATTTCTCGCCGCTCGCCGGAAAGCTCCTGCCGCGCCCGATCAACTGCGCCTGTTCATGCAGACCCAGTCCAATTTCTTTGAACTGGCCACCGCCGGCTTCTTCAGTCTTCTGGTTGGCCTCATCATCTGGGCCTGGCTCACCACGCCCAACACGGCCTCCATGCTCACGAGCACCACCTTCTGGCAAGGCATCGCCTGCGGCGCACTCGGAATTGCGGGCGTCATCATTGCTCAAACAACAGACTGGTGGAATACCCGCCGCGCTCTCATTTGTGCTCTCTTCTTCATGGCCGGCGTGAGTGTCTACATCTATATGCCTCTGGCCGCCGCCACCAACCCCCCCATGAACTGGGGCTACGCCGCCACCAAGGAAGGCTTTGTCCACGCCGTGACCCGCGGCCAATACCAGAAAATTGAAGTGGCGAGCTTCTTCAGCTACGAATTCTTCATCAAAATCAAGCTCTTTGTCCAGGCACTGGTCAACCAGTATTCCTTCCCGGAAAGCGTCTTCAGCCATTTCCCCGCCGCTTTGCGCCCTATGCTGGAAACCATCAACATACTGGCATTACCCCTGCTGGGACTCGTATCCCCCATTGCCATTCTTCTGCTCTGGACACGCGTCAAACCCCGCGGCCGGTCGTGGATGGTATTTGTCTGGGTCGCCTTCCTGATCAGCAGCCTGGGACTGCTGACCATTATTAATCCAAAACTGGATAGACAGGATCAGGAAATCAACATCAAGTTCTTTGCCCCCGCCCATGGTTTCTACGCCATGCTGATCGGCTATGGTATCGCCGTACTCTTCAGCCTGCTCGCCTGGAAGAAAAAAGTGATCGGGCCCATCGTGGTCCGCCTGGCCTGCGTGCTGCTCCTCGCCATGCCGCTCGTTACCTGGAAGCAGAATTGGTCGCTCTGCAACCTGCGCGGCTATGACTTCGGATATCTCTTCGGATATCTGATGTTCAACCCTGGTAACGGCTATGAGCCCATGGCCAAAGATTCGGTCCTTTATGGCGGAACCGACCCGGGCCGTTTCGTCCCCACCTATATGATTTTCTGTGAGAGCCGCGTGGCGCCGGAAGACCGGTTCCGCGACAAAACCTTTGACCGCTCCGACGTGTACATCATCACGCAGAACGCACTGGCGGACACAACCTATATGAGCTACATCCGCGACCATTATGACTTCACGCGGCCGAAAAATGATCGTCCCTTCCAGCGCCTTCTAAAACGCGATAAAACCTACCCGGTCCAACCCATATATATACCGAGTGCAGACGACAACAATCGCGCCTTTCAGGAATATGTCCGTGACGTTCAAACTGGAAAAATCCCCGCCAGCGCCGATATAAAAATCGAAAATGGACGCGTCAGTGTTCAAGGCGTAGGCGGCGTGATGACGATCAACGGCATTCTCGCCCGCTGGATCTTTGACAAAAACAAGGACAAGCACGCCTTCTACATCGAGGAAAGTTACGTCATCCCCTGGATGTACACCTTCCTGACCCCCTATGGCGTCATCATGAAAATCGAAAAGGATCCGGTTCCATCCCCGCAGGAGAACCCGAAGCTTTGGGCGGATATTGCGGCCAAGGATCGGATCTACTGGGATAAACTAACCAAGGAATTCACAGACCGTGATGATTTTCGCCGGAACTCCGACGCCAAGAAATCCTTCTCAAAGATGCGCTCGGCGATCGCGGGCCTGTATGCGGCCCGCGGCGTGATCGGCGAAGCGGAATACGCCTTCAAGCAATCCCGCGAACTGTGCCCGGAAAGCCCTGAAGCCTGCTTCCGACTGGCCGATCTCTATATGCGTCAGCAGCGCTATAGCGAAGCAGCCAATGTCATGGAAGACTATCAGAAGCTGGATCCTTACAATGCCAATGCCGGCAATTTCCTGAGCTCCATCAGAAACGCAGAGAAGGATAACAGCCACCGGCATGAGCTGGAAAAACTGATGAGCGGCGGCAAACTCGACTTCAACAGCGCCATGGATCTGGCCACAACCTATCTCCGACTCGGCATGGAGGCTCAATTCCAAGGATTGACCCGCAGTCTCGTGGATACACCCAACCTTCCACCTGAAGCCTGCCTGACCATTGCCCAATTGTTCGAGGCAAACAAACGGTGGGATCTTCGCGTTTATGCTTTGCAAAAATATCTGACACGAGAACCCAACGCGTTTAAGAGCTGGATTGATCTGGCTTATACTCAGTTCGTCCTCAACAAGCCTCAGGAGGCATTCGCCTCCCTGAAAAAGGCCGTTGAAGTAGGCGGCGAAGTGGCCCGTGGACTCCTGCGGGATGATCCCCGGTTCACGCCCCTGCGCGAATCGCCCCCCTTTAAAGCCCTTGTGCCAGCCCCGAAAAGCAGAAATCTTGATGTCTTTCCAATGATGTCGCCAGGACTTTAAAACTTCAACAGGCAATGCCATGCCGCCCGTTGTATTTTATAATCTATCGGACTTGCTTGGCTGCCCCGTGCGCTATGTGGACGAGAAACGGCCTTTCGCCCGCCTGTACGATATCGGCGGCTCGACCGCTACCGCCTACCCGCTGGCTAACGCGCTGGAAATGACTCCCCGCAAAGGGAGCTGCGTGGAATTCCTCCCATGGAGCGCAGTCCTATCCATGACTGCATCAGAAACGGTCATTCGCCGCACGACAGAGTCGGCCCCGATCTCAGATTTCTGGGCACGCAGGGATGTGCTGGACGACCAGGTGGTTGATGTATCCGGCGCCCAGGTATTGCGCGTGAATGACGTACACCTGATTTATTCGGACAATAAGCTGATCTTTGGACATGTGGAAATAGGGCTGCGCGGGATCCTGCGCAGGCTTAAGTTTGAAAAAGCCCTGAATTTCCTGACCCAATGGCTTTTTGACTATACGATTAAGGACAGTTTCGTCACCTGGCGTCATATTCAGGTCATGTCCCCCGGCGGGGTTCCCGGCGGACTCCGGGTCGATAAGCTCTCCGACCGACTCGCCGATATTCATCCAGCGGAACTGGCTGATATCCTGGAGCAACTGGGGGTGAAGGATCGGCAGGCACTCTTCAATTCAATGTCGGTCGAAACCGCCGCCGATGCCCTTGAAGAGGTCACTCCCGAGTTCCAGCGCACCCTTGTCTCCCATGGAGAGCCCGGGCGCGTGGCGGATATTCTCGAGGAGATGCCCCCGGAGGAGGCCGCCGAGGTGCTACGCGACCTCGGTCCGGATGCCCAGAACATCATCAACCGCATGGATGGGGATGCCGCCTCCGAGGTGCAAACCCTGCTCTCCCATGAAGAGGAGAGCGCGGGAGGGGTGATGGATTCAAGTTGCATTGAAGCCCGGCCCGGCGACACCGTCGCCTCGATTCTGGAGCGCATTCCCAAGTTGACCGAAGTTGTTGAGGTATACAACCTGATCTACATTGTAGATGAAAACAGGATTTTGCAGGGGGTCCTAAGTCTTCGGGAATTATTTAGAGCACCCCCGTCGGCTACTCTGACAAGTCTCATTTCCCACGAACTCATCACGGTGCACCCGGAAACACCGCTAAAGGATGTGGCACGGGAATTCGCCAAATACGGCTTTCAAGCCGTTCCCGTCGTGAACGCCGATGGCGTGCTTCAGGGCGTGGTACGTTACGACAGTGTCCTTTCACAACTTGCAAATTTTTTAAACGACTGACGAAACATTTATGAATCGTTTGACTCAATGGAAATCGCGTCTGGCCCTCTTTGCCTTGGTGGTGGGACCGGGCATCATTACAGCCAATGTGGATAATGATGCCGGGGGTATCGCAACCTATTCCGTCGCAGGCGCCAAATATGGCTACTCCCTGTTGTGGGTTCTTGCCCCCACCTGTTTCCTGCTGGTTCTCGTACAGGAAATGTGCAGCCGGATGGGTGTGGTCACCGGCAAAGGGCTATCGGCGCTGATCCGGGAGCGGTTCGGGCTGGGGATTTCCTTTTACCTGATGATCGCACTGTTTTTCACCAACCTCGGCAATGTGATCGCCGATTTTGCCGGCCTGGCCGCCAGCGCGGAAATCTTCGGCCTTCATCGATGGTGGGCTGTCCCCATCGGGGCGTTCCTGCTCTGGCATATGGTCATAAAGGGTTCCTACCGCACCGTCGAGCGCGTATTCTTTATCGCCTGCGCTTTCTATGTCTCCTACCTGATTTCCGGCTTCATGGCGGGGCCAGACTGGAAAGAGGCAATTTACGGCAGTATTGTGCCCAATACCACCTGGAATTCCGAGACGCTTTACATGATCGTCGGGATTGTTGGAACCACTATCGCGCCCTGGATGCAGTTCTACCAACAGGCCAGCGTGGTAGAAAAAGGAATTCCGCTGAAACACTACCGGTACTCCCAGCTGGACACGGTGGCCGGCGCGATTTTGGTAACGATTGTCTGCTTTTTCATCATGCTGGCTTGTGCCGCCACGCTGCATCGCAACGGCATCTCGATTTCTGATGCGGGAGATGCAGCCATGGCTTTGAAACCGGTTGCAGGCCGTTACTGTGCCGGATTGTTTGCATTCGGGCTCATGAGCGCCTCACTGTTCGGGGCAGCAATTTTACCGATCTCCACCGCCACGAGCATTTGCGAGGCCATGGGATGGGAACGCGGCGTGAACCGGAAATTCACGGAAGCCCCCCATTACTATTCCCTCTATACCGTCGTTCTGTTTACCGGGGCCGCCGTGGCGCTGGCGGCAAGCAAGGCCATGCTGATCCCAATCATGCTCTTCTCGCAGGTGGTAAACGGGATCCTGCTGCCAGTCATCATCTTCTTTATGCTGCGCATCACCAGCGACAAAACGATTATGGGCACCCACACCAACAGCAAGTGGTTTAGCATGGTCGCCTGGAGCGGCGCCATCATCACCGCCTCCATCAGCATCCTCATGGTCGTCATGACGCTGATTCAATAGAGGCGGACGGCAGAACTTCAGACCTTGATGATCCTCACTTCAGGTTCTGCCAGTGGTCCCAGAGGGCTTGGGGCGGAATGGAGGTAGGGTTCGGAGGAATAGTCCGACGTCGTTCGCAGTTGTTCGAGGATTTTAACCATGGAATCAAAAGCGGCCTCACATTCAGCCAGAATCAGGGGAACATCCTGGGGACTGGGGTTGCTTTTCAGGCGATACAAACACATGCTCATCACCGTGGCGGGCTGCCCCACGTGGTGGCACATGGCGCCAATGCTTTCGATCATCACACGCTGGCGCTCCGCCTGGAGTTCCACTTGATAGCGTATTTCGAGCAACTGGATACGGTCCTCCGCCATCTTGACAATCCGTTCCATGTGATACTGGACCGCCACCAGGTCATTCTCGTTCTCAGGCAGATTAATCTGATCGGGAATTTCTCCCTTGGCGAGGGTGCTCAAATATTCCCGCAAGCGGACGATGCTTACGGGGTACTTTAACAACAGGGAGTAGCCTAGCGTGATAACAAGCACGATCACAGTGCCAGCACATGAAGCCACCACGGTAGACAAGGCGGCGCCGTCCAAGTGTGATTTCAAGATCCAGGCGAGAATCAACAACGGGAGGACCGTAATAAGAACACCCGCGACCACAACCTGCCTCCACGCACCACGCTGTGAGAGTGAAAGAGACTTCCATCCGAAACTCGATGAAGGATTTTGCGCAGCATCTTTCATAACACTTAAGGACCTCCCGCTTTACCATTTCAGAGTGAGTTGTTGTCTTCATATGTGTTACCAGAGATTCCATCGCTGGGTCTTCAACCCCTTGGCTGATATCCATTCAATCTGGCGAGAATCCACAATTAAAACGGCACGACCCGGAGCAACTTCGATCGTGATGGGAACATCTGGTTTGCGGGTCTTTAAAATGGCAGCCAGAAGGACCGCCTTCTCCACCCCATCACCCCGACCATAGTTCCATACTTCATCCGGCTGTGCAAGCCGCCCGGACTCATCATAAATCGATTCCAAGGGCATCGCCTGCACTACCGCCAGCACCTCGTCATCCGACATCGGCTTTGCGCCCGCGATGGAGACCGGATTACGCTCCATCGCCGCCTTGAGAAAGGGCTCCGGCTCTGTACGATTTATATCCCGATAGGCGTAAAAGGCCAGATCCACAACCGGCACCGCGGAACGGAGCGATTCCAGACGTTCGATCACTTCCCTGCGGGTCATTTCACGCGTGACTCCCAGCTGATTCGCAACGGGCGTAAACGTGCGCCGGGAGGCCGGCGGAATCCGCGGCTCAACATGACAGAATTTAATCAAGTGCTCCATCGCCCTTGCAGAGTCCATACAGGCGCAGGAAAATTGAGCCTTCAACCGGGAGGCATCTTCTGCGTGATTCAGATCCGGCTTTTCCCGACGCACATAATCCTCGAGATCATTAAGCACAATGCGCCCCGCCAGTTTCTCAGTGACAAACTGATCCATATCAATATCCGCCAGAAGCGCATGCCGCGTCGTATCCGTAACGAGAAACGAACTATCCTCCTCATACTGGAAAGCGACCTCGAGCGGAACATAGTGCGTGATCCCGTGAATGATGCTTCTCAGTTGAAAACACTTCTGAATGTCACGTTTATGACGCAAAAAATTCCCCATCACTTCATCCGTAAGCGGGGTATCAAGAAACGTATTGAGCTTCTTGGAAAACCGTTCGTAGACAGTTGGGTCGATTGTCGCATCGGGGTAGACCGCATGAATCCAGCCGGTCTCGTGCGCCACCACCGTAACTTCTTCATTTTCAAGGGCGCGCCGGGCTTGCGCAGAGAGTGCTGTCCCATTGCACCACATTTTTTTGGTCACCAAACGCCGGTTGTTGGTCAAAATCCCGTCATCCAAATCCACAAAGTTCTGGGAATGCAATGGCGTGGCCAGCAGAAATATATCCTTCAGCGGAATCCCCGCCACAATGAACAGGGCGGCGGCATAGAGCGCCGCAAGCGAGACACATTCCCCCGCCCCGGTCGAATAACCGGCCTTGTGGCAAAACGCATCCATCGCCTCCACGGTTTCCGTTTTCCAATAGGGAATCGCGTCCGTAGTGTATTTATTCAGGCCGAAATGGGTGCGGATATCGATATCAAAATAATATTTATCGCCTTCATACCCGAACAAGGCATTGGAGCGACGAATGGTGTCTTCCTCCAGAAAAGGACGAAAGCGGGCGATCTCACGGTTTTTGGTTGTCAGGCCCCAGGTATCCAAGTCCAGATTGAAGGCATAATGATCCATGATGAACTGTTTAAGCCGGGTGATCCGGCGGTAGGGCTTCATTTTGGCCAGACCGACGAACCAGGGATCTTCACGCCACTTCCAAATGCGAGGCGACATCAGATTCGCCAGCATCAGCGCATACATCAACTCCGGGAAGACAAAGATCTCCATATCCGAAAGCGTCACCGCAGAAGAGCGCATTTCAAGATCACGTTCAGAACTCACTCCACAACTCCTTCCCATGTGGCCGCCATGATGAAACACACCTCCCCCAGTGTCAATGCGGGATAACAATTGCTTTTCTATTGTTATCCCAGCCCACTCGTTTTATTATATCAACAGAGTTGATAAGTAGTCATTCAGGAATGGGACATGAATACAAAAAGTCAAATCGTCCGGACCGCATTAGGTGCCGGAAAATGGTTTCCCGGATCGCCCGCACCACTGAGACAGACTATTGCAGAACAACTTGAAAACGCCTTCATTCCGGAAGTCCCAGACCCCATTGTCGCGGTCATTGCCCCTCACGCTGGCTATGTCTATTCCGGCCCGACGGCCGCCTACACGTACCGGACCATCCAGGAAAACAGTCGTATTCATGGCACCCCCGACACGGTGGTGATTCTGGGCTTCAGCCATCGCGAACCAATCCAAGGCGTGGCCCTCATGGATGGTGATGCGTTTTCAACCCCGCTGGGCCTGACCCCGCTCGATAAGGACAGCGCAAACCTCCTCGTTAACGCCGATTCCCGCATCGCCTTCGATTACCGCCCGCACATGGGGGAACACTCCCTTGAAAACCAGATCCCCTTCATCCAGACTGTGCTGCCCTCGGTTTCCCTGGTGATGGCCATGATCGGTCCGCGCGATATGGGGCTGCTCAACACCATCGCCACCACCTTGAAAAAACTGGCGAATAAGAAAAAGATTCTCGTCGTGGCGAGTTCTGATATGCTTCACGATGATTCTTACGAAAAGGTTCGCAAAACCGATCAAGCATCCCTGCGCAAAGTTGTCGGGATGGATATTCAGGGAATCATGCACGACTGGGATTTTTCCCATCAGATATTCTGCGGCATCGGCCCAGTGATCACGGCGATGTTTTATGCACAACAACAGGGCTGCAAAAAGGCCACTTTACTGCGATACCGCAACAGCGGGGATGACTTCCCGGAAGGCCGGGGCGAATGGGTCGTCGGCTATGGCGCCGTGGCCTTTACAGCGTGACCAGATCCCATGAACCACCCCTCGAACCATCTCAGAATCACCCTTGTCCAGATTGATGCGGGACGCGATGTTCAGACCAACCTGACGCGCACAAAACATCTTCTGGCAGGAATCGGCGCCACGGACGTCATTGCGCTCCCCGAGGTCTTTGCCATTCGTGGCAGCGATGACGACTATCGAAGCACGGCCTCCCCCCTGACGGGGCCTCTAATGAACTTTCTTGCCTCCATCGCCCACCGGCACAATGCCTGGGTTTTGGCCGGCAGCATCGTGGAACAGCATGACTCCGGAGTATACAACACCAGCGTACTGCTCAACCGTCGCGGAGAAATCGCCGCCTCATACCGCAAAATCCATCTCTTTGAAGCCGAACTGGAATCAGGGCAAGTCATCCGGGAAAGCGACCTCTGGAATTCCGGCACCAAACCCGTAATGACAGAGCTTGAGGGCTGGAACTGCGGCATGGCAATCTGCTACGATCTCCGTTTTCCCGAACTTTTCCGCCACTATTCAGCCCATGGTGCGCAGCTCTTATTTCTGCCCTCCAACTTCACCCAACGCACCGGCAAGGACCACTGGGAAGTCCTGCTCCGTGCCCGGGCCATAGAAAACCAATGTTTTGTCATCGCCCCCAACCAGTGCGGCACCAACCCGCACAACGGTGTGGCAAGCTACGGTAACAGCATGATCGTCGGCCCCTGGGGCGAAATTCTAACCCGCTTCGACACCGAAGTCCAGGCCGCTACCATCACAATCAATATCCATGATCTCGAGAAAACCCGCCGGACCATACCTGCGCTAACGCACAGGAAATTATGAATGATGAATTATGAATGATGAATTTCAGACCTTAGATCTCAAATCCGGATCCTTCCCACTGCTCATCTCCTGCGCCAGAGGCATCCCCCCCTATGCCAAGGCGGAACTGATGGCCATGGGGTTCCCCATCGCGGAGGAACTGGAGGCTGGAATCGAAACCATGGGCACATTCCATGACGCCATGCGACTGAACCTTTTCCTGCATACCGGCAACCGGGTGCTGCTCGAACTCAGCCGGTTCAAGGTCCGTCAGCCGGATGATCTTTATCAGCACCTCCTGACGATTCCCTGGGAGGAACTCATTCCGGACGATGGCTATTTCACCGTCACCTCGTTTATCAACACTGAGTCCATCCGCGACGACCGTTTTGCCAATGTCAAAACCAAGGATGCGATTGTGGATCGTATCCGCGAGAAAACCGGGCACCGTCCCAATTCCGGCAACGATCGCAGCGGCACCGTCGTATTTCTTTACTGGAATCAGGGCAACGCCAAGATCTATCTCGACACCTCCGGCGAATCCCTCTCACGCCGCGGTTATCGAAAAATCCCCATGCTGGCCCCCATGCAGGAAACCCTGGCCGCCGCCATCGTCTGCGCCACCGGCTGGATCGGCGAAGGCAATTTCCTGAACCCCATGTGCGGCAGCGGCACGCTGGCCATCGAGGCCGCCCTGCTTGCACAAAACCGCGCACCCGGCCTGCTCCGCAGCAATTTCGGATTCATGCACATCAAGGGCTTCGACGACGAGGCCTGGCAAAAGATCCGGACTGAAGCCCGCGCCCTCCCTAAACGGAAATTTACCGGAAGAATCATTGCCTCTGATATTCGTGCGGATGCCATCGAGGCCGCCCGCCAGAATGCCCGCACCGCCGGGGTGGAGCAGTTGATCGAATTCGAAATCTGTGATTTCGCCGATTCCCCAGTCCCTGAAGGCGGCGGCGTACTGGTATTTAATCCCGAGTATGGCGAGAGGATGGGCGAAGAAGAACAGCTCAGGCCTGTGTATCGGGGAATCGGCGACTTTTTCAAGAAACAATGTCAGGGCTATACCGGCTGGGTTTTCACTGGAAATATGACCTTGGGCAAAGGGATTGGCCTGCGCAGTTCACGCCGCATTCTGTTTTTCAACAGTAACATCGAGTGCCGGCTCCTCGGCTTTGCCCTTTATTCAGGCTCCAAAAAGGATAAGACGGCAATTACCACCGAGCCAACGGCGGATTCACCAAAGGCTGAAGGCAATTAAGAATTATGGTTGTGCCGTTACCTCAACCCGGAAAGAACCCACCCCTAACCCCTCCAAGGAGGGGAACTTCTCCAAACTTGCATTCTCCCCAGTTCCCCTCCTTGGAGGGGTTAGGGGTGGGTTCATCTCCTTCTGTCCAAATCACAGAAGTCACCACCGGCGGCCGCGGCGTTGCCCGTGTGGAGGGAAAAGTCTGTTTCATCCCCGGTGTGCTGCCCGGTGAGACCGTAACCATCGAGATCACCAAGGATCGCGGCGGCTTCCTCGAAGCCCGAGCGACAGCCTTAATCACCACGTCCCCAAACCGCATTACCCCGGCCTGTCCCCTCGCTTTCGCCATTCCTTCCTCTTCACTCCACACTCCACACTCCACACTCCCCATTTCCTCCTGTCCCGGCTGCTGCTACCAGCACGCCACCTATGAGGAGGAAATACGGATCAAGAATCAGCAACTGCGTTCCACGCTTAGCCGTCAGGCGGGCTGTACAGAGGACGTGCTGCTGCCGCCTGTCCCATCGCCCTCCGCTCTCGGCTACCGCAACAAACTCTCGCTTCACGGCCAGATTGATGGCAAAGATCGCCGGCTCGGATATTTTATGGAAGACAACTTAACCGTATTGGACGTTCCCTCCTGCCCGCTTGCAGTTGAGCCCATCAACGCCTTGCTCAAAGAACTCCATGGCTCCCCTTCATTTCGTCGCACGTTGCGCAGCGATGTGACCATCATCTTCCGTTGGACACAAAAAGATGGGGCGCTCTGGTGGCGAAACAAGGCGGCGGAAAACGACGTTTGGCTGATCGAATCCTCTCCTCTGGGCACCCTTTCGGTGCCCCGCGACAGCTTCTATCAAATGAATCCCGGCCTGGCCGAATTGCTGATAAACACAGTACTTAAGCGCTTAAGCAACGCTCTACCGCAAACAGTGATTGACCTCTATTGCGGCGTAGGCGTATTTGCGTTGGCAGCCGCTAACCTCGGCATTCCTCGCGTCATTGGCATGGATGTGGATGGTCCCGGACTCAAAGCCGCCGCTTTCAATGCAAAGAAGCTGGGTCTGTCGTCCATAGAGTGGATAACAGCCCCGGCAGAAAAGGGCATGATCAAACTTAAACTGGATCAACCGGACCAAACTACCCTCATTGTCGACCCACCCCGCACCGGAATGGGCCGGCAGATGACCCGCGACATTCTCACGCAACGGCCCGCCCGGATCCTCTATATCTCCTGCGCCCCTGACACCATGGCCCGCGACGTCGCCTGGCTCAAAGAAGGTGGCTATCAGGTCCAATCCGCCCAACTCTTCGACATGTTCCCCCGTACCGCCCACTTCGAATCTTTGACCGAGTTGACACTTGACCCTGCATCCACTCCCTCTCCCTTCAGGGGAGAGGGCCGGGGTGAGGGTGTTCATCATAAGGAGGTCTGACAACATGAAAACATCTGAACTTTATCCCTTCATTCTTGCGCCTGCCTACAAGGATTACATCTGGGGGGGTGACCGCATTCCTGCAAGATTCAATCGGAACCAACCGGCAGGTGTCTACGCTGAATCATGGGAACTTTCCGATCGCCAGGAGGGCATGAGTTATATAGCCAACGGCCCCCTGCAAGGCCAATCACTCGCTGAGCTTGTTGCCCGCTTTGGCAAGGAATTACTGGGGCACGGAATCCAATCCACCTCCTTTCCCTTATTGGTCAAATTGATTGACGCCAAGGAACGCCTGAGCATTCAGGTCCACCCGGATGATGCGGCAGCCACCAAGGGCATTGGCGAAGCTAAAACTGAAGCCTGGCATGTTCTCGACGCCCCGAAGGGCGGTCAGGTCTTTGCCGGCCTAAAACCAGGCACTGATGAGGCCACCTTCCTGAGCGCACTCAAGGCCGGCCGACTGGAAGAATCCCTGCAATCTGTTCCCACAACGGCGGGCGACACCATCTTCATCCCCGGTGGTCGCGTTCATGCCATCTGTGAAGGCATGCTGATTCTGGAGATCCAACAGAACTCAAACACTACCTACAGAGTCTATGACTGGGGACGGGTGGACAAAGCAGGCAAGCCGAGGGAACTTCATTTAGCACAGGCCCTCAAGGTTATTCACTGGTCGGACTCCGCCCCCGTGAAAACCACCCCCCGCCCGATCAGCGAGAAGCCCGGAGCTCTGGTCACAGAACTGGTGGTCTCGCCTTATTTCCGCCTCGAAAAACTTGAAATTTCGGCGCCGTTCTTTGTCCAGCACGATGGCGGGAGTTTCCACGCCCTCTTCAGCGAAACGGACAACGTCAAAATTATGTGCGAAACCGGCGCCGAACTAATCCCCGGAGGACGCACCTGCCTGATCCCGGCCATACTCGATCGTTATACCCTTAAGCCCACGGGAAAGAAGGCGACTGTTTTGCGAATTTCCGTGCCCGTATAGCCATAATAATCAATGTCCCGACTGAAAGCGTCTGCTTCTTTGACGCTGAGATGCGGCAGTCTACCCTTGCTAGCGGCCAAGTCGCGGCCTCGGCTTTCGTTCGGATACTCCCTACAAAGAACCCATTCCTTCAGCGCTGAAAGCCGCCGGTCCTCTGCCGCCATATCGGGCCCCCGGGAAACCCAGACGCGCTAGGCAACAGGTTCGCAAGAGTCAACTCTGTCCATGGCTCATTTTCACGTATCGATGCCTAGACGGTGGGCTTCATCGCTAGTGAGGCCGAGGGCTACAGTGATTTTCAGGATAACGTCGTTACGCTCGCGCTCATATGCGTCCATGATGATACGCCCGCGATCTTCTACCGGAACATTTTTCCATTCGTCCCAGATCACGGTGACATGAATGAACCCACCGCGCCGCTGCTGTTCTTCAATGATGCGCGGACCTGGCCCCATGACCGATTTTTCTTTCAATTCGGCTGCAATGGCATCAACGAATTGGCGGTATGCGGCGGGGTCTGATGGATATTTTTTCTCAATGAAAGGCATAAAATCACCTCATAATACATGGGCATTATCACGAATCCATTCAACACTTCGATAAACTTCAACAACTTCGGCGTCGCTAGCGGAGATTTCGCGATAACGAAGGCTCTCATTCCAATTGGCATCAACGGTTGCGGCATGCATAGCCAGCAGCCCGGCAAATGCAGGATCAAAAGGCGCGCCGGTCTGCCGACGATGATCAACGAGAAGCAAAGCAAGAGCCCGTATGTCATGAAAATTTCGTCCCTGCCACGAAGCATGCGCTCTAATCGCGCCAAGCCCAACCGGGGCCGTGTCAGCCAAACCTATGGCCCGATAAAACGCGGCCTTTAGCAGAATTTCGGCCACGTAGCCAAAAAGATAAATGGCACCCATGCGACGATCACCGCATTCGGTCGCAAGCGCAAATCCATCCCAGAAACGTTCTTCAGCCGCAGTCCTGAAACTGCCGCAGGTTTCCACGGTACTCAATCTGGCACGCAAGCTCATGGTTCCACCATCAGTAATCAATTTTATCGGCTCGTACTATCGGCAATCTATTAATTAAAAGTTGTTTCGAAATCGCCGATTTAAGACTTTTTAAAACATAAACTAAATCCACTATTAATACAACAAGTTTATACTCACCGCCTTACCGCGCCTTGCTAGCTTGACTTCGGACGCACCGAGCCGGCAACAAGTCATCAGTTTACTTTTTTCTCAGGGAAAAGGCGATGGCAAAACATGATCTGAAACGTTTCAGATCGTATTTTGCGCTGTTAGGGCGAAGGTTTGCCTTGCCGATGACGAGCCTCTTCCGCATCCGAGTTCTTCCATGAAAAACCCAGGTCGGGTGACTCAAGACTGTGGATCAACTCACAGGCCGGGCACCATACAACCACAAGCTGGAAGCGGACTTCCGGGTAATACGCCTTGTCCGGAACACCAACGCCAGGCAGCGAGAGCGCAGACTTACGGTTACGGATCAGTACCGCGCCGCACATGGCGCAGACACCAAGGTTGTTGTCTGGGTTTGGTATAGTGTCACTTCTCCGAACGTATCAGGGGGATGAAAAGCAGGTCCAGCTTCTTACCCTCCGGCCCACGTTCATAGCGGAAGGCACGCCACAGGAAGGCCCAGCGTTGGAATCCGTCTTTCGTGCGGTCATAGGTAATGGCAGGGAATATATCCACACTCACATCCTCGTTATGCCGCTCGTAGTGATATAGCCGCCAGAGCACCCGCTTGCGAACGTACTCTTCCCGTGTCTGTGCTCCATCCAGACCGGCACCTAAAGTTGTCTTGTAATCATAAAGGACCATCAGCAGAGAGCCATACGTCTGATCCGGCCCAGTGGCAGGCCGCAAATGCGTGTAGGACCAGAGCGGAAAGAAGCCATTATCCTTCGCGAATGACACGTCCATTTTGCCTGTGGGCTTCCCGTCCTGACCTTTGACAGGGGCCACATCCAACGTGTTCCGGTACCAGCATGCCGGCAGACTCCAGAAGGTTTTTCCATACGATTCATTCCATGAATTGGTTGCCATCGCCGTGTCCAATGAACCCCGATTTTTATACCCGAAGACCGGAATCAACGCAGCCTCCGAGCGCCTA
Source organism: bacterium (assembly GCA_037141135.1). GTDB lineage: Bacteria > Verrucomicrobiota > Kiritimatiellia > CAIKKV01 > CAITUY01 > JAABPW01. The sequence goes on from JBAXDB010000043.1 coordinate 16,055, forward strand.
GAATCACGGGAATAAGTCCCCCATAATACCGTGCCGGTCGTGGTCTTGGACTCCTGATCGTAGTCACGCGACCACAACGGAAAAAGCCAGCCTCCGGAATGTTTCCCCGTTCGCACCCCGAGCAATGGGGTCAAAGGGTAATAAAACCCATCATCAGGATCGCGGTGATTCCAACCGAACAGCAGGGAATAAAAAACCCGCCCGTTGTCATGGTAGTAGAATGGCAGGAAATACCCTTGACGCTGTTCCCCCCCCCACCGTTCCGAGAACAGCCCCAAGAGGGCATCCAACTGCTTCTCTTTGCCCTCATGAGTCATCATGGCGAACAATGGCGGATATAAATCGTATTCCGACTCACCCCTGTTCCAATGCGAATAGGGAAGGGAAATAAAGGCATCTTCATCTTTATCGCGATAGAACAGCGGGAACACATGCGAGGCCCCCGCTTTTTTTCCCCAACTGACATGAGCCAGGGGACCGACCATCCACAGATCCGTCCTATCCCGACGATGCGTCATCCACGAAAGCAGCGGCGCAATGAGCGTATTGGTCGAAGTGTCTTTCCATGTCCACCTCGACCAGGGCAGTGAAATGAAAGTGCCTTCGGTGCGATCTTGATAGTAAAGAGGCACGATATGAGAAGAGCCGGCCTCCTCTCCCCAACTGAAGTGGGCTAAGCCTGCGCCAGTCCATAAATCATCAACCTTTGGCGTCGCCGAGTAGTACGTAAGCAATGGAGGCACCACCGTCTTTTTGGCTCCGGTCTGCGCGTTACTCCACTGGGCCACAAGCGGGGAAATCAGCCGGTCATCACGCCCATCCCACCAGTAAAATGGCAGCAGATGATGCGACACCCCCGCCATATCACGTCGCCAATGAAAAAGAGGAGCTACAACCCACAGATCGCGACTGTCGGCGGTGCGCACCTGGCCCGATAACAACGGCCAGATCAGCCAGCTCCGGCCATCTGTTCTCGTTTGCCACCCGCCTACCAGTGTCGCCAGGGTTTTCCCGTCGGGGCCCTCGCTCTGATACCAAAGCGGATGCACACTTTTCCAGGTTTCCGCCCCCTCATGCCGGGTTCCAGCCGTGTAAAGCGGAGTATACAACTGATGGTCCTTTCCCTGCGCTATGCGCAACATGAATGGCGGAATAAACTTCCAGCCACTTCCATCGCGGGCAGAACTACTTGACCAGGGAATGGACAGAAACATCCGGCTAGACTGATTACTGCTTGAATAGTAAAACGGGAAAACATGGTTGCTCACAGCATTTGTGCGCTGTCCAAAATGCGCCAGCGGGCCCACCACCCAGGTTTCACTGCTATTTTGGGTTTTTATTCCTCCTGATAAAAGCGGGAAAACCACCCAACCCAATCCGTTCTTATCCTTACTCATGCCGCCCAGCATGGTGATCAGTGTGCGGCGATCTCCCTGCTGCCGATTGTAGTAGGCAGGAAAAAGTAGATCCCAGCGTCGATCGGTTGCGCGATAGCGGGAATACAGCAGGGAGTAGAACCAAGTCTCCTGACCGGAAGTCCCCCTGCAATAGAGCGGCAGAACTGCCTCACCTTTTTCATACGTGCCGGTCCCCCACTGATGGCAGAACGGCCATGCCATAAACCGGTAATAACCGTCATCTCCATTAGAATAGCCTCCCGCCAAAGGCCACACACGCCACCCACGCCCATCAACCGTATCCTTGACGTTGATGAAAGGCCACAAGATGTTCAGTGAATAGCCGCGCCCGCTTTTCGCATAACACCACGCTGGGATCAGAGCATCGGTTCCGCCCTCATTCCCGAATGGATGCCCAAAATGCCAATATAGTGGAAAGCCCACCACATAGCCGTCTCCCCAGAACATCGGGAAGAATCGATTCTGCTGCTCAACCCTGTCGAACTGCCCCAACGGCCAGAGCAGACTATAAATCTTTTTGGATTTATCCAGGCCGTGCACCGAACACAAAGGCCGCAAGGCCATGTACTCGTCGGATTTCTCAAAGAACGGCCAGAGCACCGATAGTGTCGGGCTCTTGTAGTAGAGAATCGGCCACAGCGGGATACGGTCTTTAGCAGCCTGCGTATCGGTATCCGTCTCGCTTGAGTAGTACGGCGTCCCCTTCAGTTCGGGCGTGGAGCAACCTGAAAGCAAAAGCCCCATGACGGAAAACAGTCCCAGCGAGAAAATAAGCCGATTGGTTTTCAGGGCCATCTTCACCCCGTCAAAAATCATTTCTTGCGCGCTTCTTCATAAAGAAGCTGCCGGTGACCAGCACCACTAACCCGATCGCGAAAACGATCCCGGTAATTTTAAGCCAGTCTCTTCGGGAAGTCTCTTCGGCGGGAACAGGCTCCGCTGCAGTGGGAAAATTTGTGACTACCGGCACGAGTACAGGCGGAGGGGGCGGAGGAAGCGGCGGCAAGGCAGTAAAGCCCTTTGAAAGCAATTCCACCGCTTTGGCATCACGCACCTTACGGTCTTTGCTACCCAGCACAACCGCAATGACACGTCGTCCGTTTTTCTGGGCGGTAGCAACAATCGAAAAACCGCCAGCGGTAATGAAGCCCGTCTTCAACCCGTCGCAACCCGGGAATTCATGCAGGAGATGATTGTGACTGCGCATCACAAATGGAGTGGTATTCGGACGGAAGTTCCGGACCTGAGTGGACGTGTATTTAATGATTTCGGGATGCTGGGCAATCAAGGCACGGGCCAATTTAGACAGATCACGGGCCGTTGAAGTATCACCCGCCTGGCCAGCGACTGGCGGAAGTCCGTGCACCGAATGGAATATCGTATTGGTCATCCCAATCTCACCGGCCTTCTTATTCATTAATTCCACAAATCCGGCTGATGATCCTGCCACATTCAGTGCCAGCGCCATGGCGGAATCATTCGCCGACTGAATCATCAGGGCATACATGAGGTCCTCCAAAGTAAAAACCTCACCCTCCTTCAAATACACCTGAGACCCGCCAATCTTCGACGACTCCGCCGTCACGGTCACAGAATTGCTAAGGCTGATCTGACCGGCGCTGATCTGGTCCAGAATGACCATCATGTCCATCAGCTTGATGACACTTGCGGGAAATCCGGCGGCATCGGCATTCTGCTCAACAAGCACCTGCCCGGTTGCCGCATCCAC
>JBAXDB010000044.1:0-18214 GCA_037141135.1 bacterium
AGGGCTATTTATCTTTTTTTTAAAAAAACTGTTACAAAATCAAATCACACCCCCTCGCGCCTACCGGCGTAATGTTACAGGATCTGGCATGTGTATTGGCCGCCAGGGGCCATGGCGTGACCGTTCTTTGTTCGAGGCATACCTATGCAGGGTATGTGGCAGGTGCGGCGGCTCCTGCTGGCGTACAGGTGGTTCGTGTGGGTGGGGCAACGATGGCCCGCCGCGGGTTCGGCAGCACGTTGGCCCGCTATCTGGCCTTTCATGTAGCGGCGTATAGGCAGGTGCGACGCTTGAAACCTGCGCCGGATGTCGTTGTCTCGATGACTACTCCCCCACTGATCGGGCTGACGATGCAGAGGGCGGTGCGGAGGAGATCGACGGTGCATGTGGACTGGCTGATGGATTTGTATCCCCATGTGCTTGTGGCGCATGGCTTGATTCGTGAAGGAGGTTTGCCGCATCGTATTTTGATGTGCCTGACCCGGCGGCAATGGAATGCGTCCGCACAAATCGTGGCGCTGGGCGAAGGCATGGCACGAAAAGTAAGGGCTGTGATATCAATGCCGCTTGCATCGCGGGTTGAGACGGTTCCGCTCTGGGTGCCAACCGGTCTGCATCCATGGCCGGAAGGACAGGTTAACCCACTGCGGAGTTCCCGGCGTTGGGCGGATGACGAGACTGTATTCCTCTATTCGGGGAATATGGGCTTAGGGCATGCCGTCTCACCGTTTCTTGAGGTCGCAAACCGCCTGGCTACATTCCCGGGTCTTCGATGGGCCTTCTGCGGTGAAGGCCGGCGGTTGGGGGATGTGGCCGCCTTTGCCGGCTTGCATCCTTCCGCACGTGTGGAATGCCTGCCTTATGCGGCACCGGCTGATCTGCATTCCCATCTTTGCAGTGCGGATATCCACCTTGTGAGCCTGAGGGATTCCTGGGCGGATTTGATTATGCCCAGCAAACTGCAGGCGGCGTTTGCCGTGGGACGCCCGGTGTTGTTTGCGGGGCCGATTGACAGCGATCCGGCGAGGTGGATACTGGAATCCGGCGGCGGGTGGGTCGTTGCCGGGGACGACGCGGATGGACTTGCGCAGGCTGTTATGGAATGCCGGGATCCGCCTGAGCGCCGGCGGCGGAGAGTTGCGGCTTACCGGTTTGCTTGCGCGCGCTTCAATCAAAAGGTAAATTGTGACCGTCTCACGGAGTTGATAGAGAATTCGGTGTGTGCGAAATGAATCTGACTGCAGGTAGTCCGACATAATGTGGAGCGAAATTCAAGTTTGGGGCAAGTACCCCGTGGTGTTTCTGGTTGGGTTGCTCGTCACGTTGTTGCTCACGCCGCTGTGGCGGCGCGTCGCACCCGCGCTTGGTTTTGTCGATACTCCTGATGCCCGACGGATCCATCTGGGCCCTATTCCTTGTGCGGGCGGCCTTGCCTTGTTCGCCGGATTTCACGCCGCCTGCGCCATGATCTATTTCTTCCCCTGGCTTCCGTTCGCCGGTCAGATAACGAAGGCGTGGTGGCTGAGTTTTGTGGCTGTGTCGTCCTGTGTGGTCGCGGTGGGTGTCCTGGATGACCGGTTCCGTCTCAAACCGTGGAGTAAACTCATGGGGCAGATCGTGGTCGGAGTCGTTGCCTATCTTCTGGGTATGCGTATGGGGAATGCGTTTGGGACACCTCTTTCCGTCCCTCTTGATGTCGCGGCCACGGTGGTGTGGTTCCTCATTCTTATGAATGCCTTCAACCTGATTGACGGCATGGACGGGCTGGCGGCTGGGTTGGGGATTGTGGCGGCCGCCGGGGTTGGGGTGTCACTGTTATTCCGCCATCAACCCGGCGATGTGCTGATGTGTCTGGCTCTGGCCGGAGCCTGCCTGGGATTCCTCCGGCATAACTTTCATCCGGCCACTGTTTTCATGGGCGATACCGGCAGCATGTTCATTGGCTGCACCATTGCGTCCCTGGCCTTGGGCACCAGTTCCAAGGGAACCACCATGGCCAGCATTGGCGTTCCGATCCTTGCGGTCGGGGTCCCCATGCTGGATGCCGGGCTTGCTGTATGGCGTCGATCCGTACGCTCCTTGCTTCAAAATGATGGGAAGGCTTCGGAACCCTTATTGGGTATCGCTAAGGGAGATGCCGACCATTTGCATCACCGCTTGATTCGACTGGGTCTGTCGCAGAGGCAGGTTGCCCTGGCTCTCTATGTATTCGGTTTGATTTTGAGTGCCGTGGGGGTTTTGAGTGCCGTCTACCGGGAATATGCGGTGGGCACCATGCTGGTGGCTTTTCTGGTTGGGACCTATGTGGTTGTGCGGCATCTGGCCTGGATCGAGTTGTGGGATAGCGGTTCGGCGGTGTTGAAGGGGTTTAATCGACCCAACCTGAAATGCCGGGCCGTGTTTGTTTATCCCGTGGTGGATGTTGTGGCGATGGCCATTGCCCTTGCGATTGCCCTGGGGTTGGCAGAACCTGGCCCCGTTAAACATGCTTGGACGCGGGCTGCTCCGTATGCAATCGGGTTGCCCTTCCTACTGCTGGTGCTGAGCCGCTCCTACAGCCGGGTGTGGAGTATGGCACGTGTTTCTGAATACGCCTTTACGGGTGGGGCTGTCATGGTGGGTATTCTCTTGTGGCTGGGCGGGGGGATGGTAGTGAATGACCACACGTTGCGCCGGCAAGTTGTGGTGGCGCTTCTTTATCTCGGTATGGCGCTCACTCTGGTTGTCGGCTCACGGGCCTTTGTCCGGATTGTTCAGGATTTGATGTCGTGGATGTCGAAGCGGGGGGCGGGCACGCTCGGGTTCCGACGGATGCTTCTGGTTGGAGCAGGGGTGGAAGTCCTTTTGTTCCTGAAGGAGGCCAGCTTTCTCTATGACCGTGCGGCACGGATTTCCATTGTGGGACTGGTGGATAATGATCCCACCCTGCGGGGGCGCTGGGTACACGGGTACCGTGTTTTGGGTGGGCTGGAACAGCTTGCTTCCATCATGGAGTCCACAAGTGCAGATGAGATCGTGATCACGGGGAGAATAGATGCGGGCCGGGTTGACCAGATCCGTTTAATTGCTAAAGGCAGGGGGGCGGTGGTGCGGCAGTGGATGATTTCGCTCCAAACCTTGCCTCCACCGGGAGAACCATTTAACTGAATGGGCAGGACGAACAGTTTATCGTAATGAGGCGATGAGAGAGACGGCGGCGATGGCCGCCGTTTTTTTTGGTGGGAAGAGGGCGTTTAGGTGTCGGACTATAATTCCATTACTCAAATACCGATACGTTGCCGCTTTTAAACAGGAGTTTGGCTCCTTGTGGGGTGGTTCCCTTGCCATCAACGGTGATGTAATAGACCTTGGTGCCACTGCCATACCAGTCGGTGTGGGAATCCCGTAGTTCCAGAATGACCCGCAGATAGTCAATCCATTGACGGGCGTCATGAGCAGGCTTGCCGGTCCAGACTGGTGGCGAATGAATATTCACTTGTGGCATGGAGCCTGACTGAACCGAAAAGCGGGGACAGCCTGAGACATAGGCTTGAATTTGGTAGCGTGCTTTGCCGGGCGCCTCAATGCGGAAGGGGCCGCGGGGATCATATTGCTCAATGAACTGGGCTGCACGATAAACAGATTCAGAGGGTGAATCCTGCATCTGGTTGAGGACAATCACGATCGCAGGGATGAGGATGACTCCTAACCAGACATATTCAGAATCGAGAAGACGAGTTTGAACCGAAGCACGCGAAGCTCGCAAAGAAGAATTTTCTTTCTCGCCTTCGGCGGAAAAATCATTCTCCCTTCGTGGTCTTCGTGAGCTTCTGTTTAAATTGATTTTCTCAAGTCCGAGGGTTGCCAAACAGGCGAAAAAAGGCAAGGCCAGCAAGGCACCGTACATGTCGGGAGTACAGGAAAGCACAAATGCTGCAAATCCGGCGGTTAATATTGCTCGGAAGGGGGGCGAGAGTAACCGGTCTGATGCCATAATGATGGCCAGAATGGCCAGGGGGAGCAGCCAGCCAAAGCGGGTCAGCAGGCGGATCGCCAATGTGACGGGCTGTCCGTTGGCCAGAAGCAGGCCGGCTGCGATGGCGAGGAGTCCCGCGATCCAGAGTCCCCACCGTCCTCGCAGAAGCGCGAGTGTCGGGGACACCGCGAAAAGGATAGGGATCAGGCATGCCCCAACCACGCCAGCCTTATGCGACGTCATGAGTAGCATTGTCGTGAGCAGCCAGGCAGGAAAAAGCCATAGCAGTGAGCACCGCGAGAGGCCCGCCTTGCCCGTGAGCGAGTCTCCCAGCTTGAGCAGGATCAGAAGATAGACAGGAAGCAAGGCCAGTAACAGGCCCCGGCCTGTGGCCCAGTAGTTGTAGCGCATGAAGACAGGTGAGAACATGTAGAGGATAGCCAGCCAGGTTGCTGAAGTATCGGACTTCAATAAGTGTCGACCGAGAATCCAGGCACCGGAAAATCCAGTGAGTCCGCAGATGAGTGACAATAGATAGAAGCCCCAATCCACTCCGGTATGCCCCAGCATTTGGATGCTGGCGAGAACCAGCGGCTGTGCGCTTGAATAGGAACGGGGAGTGAACCCGAGGAGGGAAAGCGGGTGGATCAGCCAGGAAATGCGCTGTTCAACGGCGATGTTGCCTGCCAGATCCTGCCACTTGTATGTGTCGATACCGGCGATGTGGGTCAGGGGCAGTATGAGGATGGCGAATAGAAGGAAGGCGGATATGTCCAAGGAGTGGAGTTGTCCTGGTTGAAACAGCTTGCACGAGCTCCCCGCCTTGGAGGGGTAGGGGTGGGTTTCGCCTGGATGGAGCCCGGCCTTTGCAGAAATAAGAGTGATGACTGCTGCGAGGATGCCATGGGCGAGGGCAAGTGAATCCGGGGTTAAGGGAATCGCCAGCAGGTGAAGGGTGAGGGGAACGGCCATGTTGACGGAAATCAGGGCTGGTCCCCAGCCGGCGAGAATGATTTTCCATGAGTGGCGCCGTAACAGGAGTCGACTGAGTAACCAGGGCGTTACCCCGATGGCCAGAAAGAGCGAAACAAGATGAAAAGGCATACTTAGAGCCCTGAGGTGCTGACTTCCGGAGGCGGTTTGGGGCCCGGCGGTCCAGGTGGCCCTGGAGGTCCAGGAGGTCCGGGTGGCTTCACGGGTGGGTTCGGAGGGCGTCCATAAATGGAACTCTGGCTTCCTGCATCCACTCCTCCCTCAGTAGCGGTTCGGGTTTTATACCATTCAAGATTTTTCTGACCGACTAGAACAATCGGAAACTCTGCTATGGGTGCATTGTTGGGAATAGATGAAAAGGTGAACATGTCTGGTGCCAGCCGGGCCGGTGGCAGGTAATCTTTTTCAAAAGTTTTTGGCATATCCGCCTGCATGTCTACGGCAGCTAAAAATTCAGTCTTAGCGGTGTCAGTATCAGGTTTCCCCTTGGTTTTTTCAGTATTGACTGTGTCCGCTTCTATTGAGGCCTCCACAGGTCCGCCGCCAGGTGAATTCAGCATGGCGTGGAGTTTAGCCATATTATCGAGTGACGGTGTGAGTGAAAGGTAATAAAAGTAAGCCGCAATGAGAAGGCAAGCCAGCAGGCCCAGCAAGACAATGCTAATGGTAAAGTGTCTCTTATTATCTTTCACGGAAAAGCCCCCTTATGAGGACACACACATGTCAACACTCATCATTATCCAAGAAACCATTGCATTGGGCAAGATGGATTTCGTAAGGTAGTTGAATTGGAGAAATGATTTATGGGAAATACTTTTGGATCCGTCTTTCGCGTTACAACGTTTGGTGAGTCGCACGGGCCGATGGTCGGTGCTGTCATTGATGGCCTGCCTGCCCAGTTTCATCTAAAAGAATCAGACATTCAGCCGCAACTGGACCGGCGGCGTCCGGGGCAGAGCGATCTGACGACGCCCCGGCAGGAAACGGACACCGTACAGATCATCTCGGGGTTGCAGAAGGGGGTCACCCTGGGCTCGCCCGTGACCCTGGTTATTCCCAATCGTGATACCAAGCCGGAGGATTATGGCGAAATGCGCGCAGCACCGCGTCCCTCGCATGCCGATTTCACCTACATGACAAAGTATGGCGTCCTGGCGTCCAGCGGCGGTGGGCGGGCCAGTGCCCGGGAGACGGTCGCGCGGGTGGCGGCGGGAGCGGTAGCCGAGAAATTACTTCGTGAGCGGTATGGAATCGAAATTGTGGCCTGGGTCCAGTCGGTCGGTGAGCTAGAGTCCGCCCCTGTGGATGTGGCGACGATTTCCCGGGAACTGGTGGATAAAAACCCGGTGCGTTGCCCGGATCAGGTACAGGCGGCGGCCATGGCCACGTTGATCCGGTCCCTGAAGGAGGCCGGTGATTCGGTGGGCGGCGTGGTTTCCTGTGTGTGCCGGAATGTGCCGGCAGGGTGGGGGGAACCGGTGTTTGGTAAGCTGTCGGGTCTCCTGGCTGGCGCCATGCTGACGATTCCCGCGACTCGCGGCTTCGAGTTCGGTCTGGGTTTTGCCGCGACCAGCCTGCGCGGTTCAGCGCATAATGACCCCTTTGTTAAGCGGGGAAAATCGCTGGGGACGCTCACCAATAACAGTGGCGGGATCCAGGGCGGTATCTCTAATGGCGAGTCGATTGTCTTCCGGGTTGCCTTCAAGCCACCAGCCACGATCGGGTGTGCCCAGGCCACAGTGGATTGGGCGGGCCATGCATGCGAGTTGAAAGCACGTGGCCGTCATGATCCCTGTGTGGTCCCGCGGGCTGTTCCAGTGGTTGAGGCGATGGCGGCGATGGTACTGGCAGATGCGGCATTGATGGCGGCGGCCGCCAAGTGAAGGCGCCGGGCACATACGAGCTTCTCGCGGTTGATCCCAAAAGCAAGGCGCGGCGCGGTCGGCTATGGACCCTGCATGGAGCCATCGAGACACCGGTGTTCATGCCGGTGGGGACCCAGGCGACGGTTAAGGCGATGACGCCGGTGGAGATGAAAGAGGCTGGCTCTGAAATTATCCTGGGCAATACCTATCACCTTAGTTTGAGGCCGGGTGTGGAAATCATCGAAAAATGCGGGGGATTGCACAAGTTTATGGGTTGGGATCGCCCTATTTTGACTGATAGTGGCGGGTTTCAGGTCTTCAGCCTCTCCAAACTCCGCAAAATCAAGCCTGACGGGGTCGAATTTGCGTCGCATATTGATGGGACAAAACTGTTTTTAGGACCCCGTGAGGCGATGGATATCCAGCGTCGGCTCGGGTCCGATATCATGATGGCTTTTGATGAATGTCCACCCTATCCGAGTACTTACGAATACGCTTGTCAGGCCGTAATGCGAACTCTATCATGGGCCGCTTTATGTGCCGAACTGCATCCGCGGAACGGCCAATTGGTCTTTGGAATTGTACAGGGCGGTGAGTATGCCGACCTTCGTGCGCGGTGTGCCCGCGAACTGGTCGCGATCGGTTTTGACGGCTATGCCGTCGGGGGCGTGAGCGTGGGTGAGCCGGAGCCGGTGTTGCTCGAGGCCGTGAAGAACGGCGTGGTGGAATTACCGGAGGAAAAGCCGCGTTATCTGATGGGCGTGGGGGTCTTGAAGCAACTCGTGGAATCGGTGGCGATGGGCGTGGATATGTTTGATTGTGTGATGCCCACGCGGTATGCGCGGCATGGCACGGCGATGACCCGGGCGGGGCGGTATCCGGTTAGGAACGGGCTGTACAAGGAGGATACCCGTCCTGTTGAGGAAGGCTGCGAGTGTTATTGCTGCCAGAACTTTACGCGGGCTTATATACGGCATTTGATGAATGTGAAGGAAATCCTCGGGGTGCGGCTGTTATCGATCCATAACCTGCACCGGACGTTGGAATTTATGCGCGAAATGCGCGCGGCGTTGGATCAAGGGGTTTTTGAAGAGTTTAGACGGGAATTTCACGCAACTAATAAGGAGAATTAAATGAGCATGATGACGACAATGTTGTTTTTGGGTATGGGTACTCCTCCGGCCGGTGGGCAGGGGCAGGGTGGCAGTGGCATGTTGATGATGGGCTACATGGTCATCATTTTTGCTCTTTTCTATTTCATGATGATCCGGCCCCAGCAGAAGCGTGAAAAAGAGCGGCGGGCGATGGTGGATAGCATCAAGGTCGGAGATCGCGTCATGTTCTGCGGGGGAATGATCGGGGTTGTGGCGGCAGTCAAGGAACAGATGCTGACCATTAAAGTGTCCGAAACCACCAAGGTGGAAATTGTCCGGAGTGCCGTGATCCGGGTGCTTGGCAAGGATGAGATTCCCGCCAGCGTGGAAAATACTAAGTAACAAGGGCTGAGGGTAGCGAGGAGCAGTTAGATATGGATAAGAAGACAATCTTTAAGTGGATGTTGCTGGTTGTGCTGGTGGGGATGTCGGTTGCGACGGTTTTCCCTATCAAGGATAAGGTCCGGTTCGGATTGGATATCAAGGGTGGTACCAGCTTCACGGTGCAGATCGACGAAACCGCCATGGCGGATCAGATCCGTGAGGAAATCAAGACCAAGATGGGTGCCGAAGACTACGGCAAGCTGTCTGAAGAGCAGATCTCTATCCGTGTGAAAGATCGGATGATCACCTCGCTGAAGGAAGCCCAGGCGCGTGCTATTGAAGTGATCCGGAACCGTGTCGATGGTTTGGGAATTGCCGAACCCATTATCTTCCCTGAAAAGGATAACCGCATCGTGGTTCAGCTCCCCGGTGTGGATGAGAAGAAGCGCGATGAGGCGGCTCGCATGCTCAAGGAAGCCGCCTTTCTGGAATTCCGTATGGTTCACGAAAAGAACCACGAGCTGATCAACAAATTATTTGAAAAGGGCGTTGCGCCGGAGGGGTACAAAATCATGTCCCTCTCGGATGGCGGGGCGGCCAGGGATTATCTGGTTCGTGACCGGCAGGCGGTTCCGGACGAAAAGATGGACTCGGCGTTTCGTTCAAAGGTGGCGCTCTTCAATGCCCCCCGGCGTTGCGAGTTACTTTTCGAAAAACAGAAGGTGGGCGGGCGTGAAGCGTTCAGTCCTTATTATGTTGAAAAGACCGCTCAATTGACGGGCGATACCTTGAAGCGCGCTTCTGTGGATACACAGGGCGTGGGCCAATCCGTTGTCAGTCTTGAGTTCAATCCTGAAGGATCCCGTAAATTCGCGCGTGTAACCGGCGAGTATGCGCCCGGTGGCGCGAAGAATCCAGGGCCGGTGGGGCGCCAGATGGCCATTGTGTTGGATGGCTCGCTCTATTCCGCGCCGGTGATTAAAGAGGCTATTCATGGCGGGCGTGCGGTCATCAGCGGTAGCTTCACCTTCAGCGAGGCACTCTTCCTGACCCACATCCTCAAAGCCGGCTCGCTGCCCGCTCCCGTTGAGATTGTGGAACGCCGGGTGGTTGATCCTACGCTGGGTAAGGACTCGGTCACCAGCGGTATGAATGCCGGCTTGTATGGCTGTGTCGTGATTATCATTCTGATGGCGCTTTACTACCTGGTCAATGGCTTGCTGGCCGATTTGGCGCTGATCTTGAATGTAGTGCTGTTGCCACTGGGCATGATTGTGGCGGCTGGAATTTTAGGGATGTTCTCCAGTGATGCCAGGGCTGGAAGCGCTATAGCCCTCCCTGTGTTGACGTTGCCGGGTATTGCGGGTATCGCCCTGAGTATCGGTATGGCCGTGGATACGAACGTGCTGATTTTCGAGCGTATCCGTGAGGAAATCAAGGGTGGTAAAAGCCTCAAGGCGTCCATCGATGCCGGCTTTGCACGCGCCTTTGCAGCGGTGTTTGACTCCCATGTGGCCACCATTCTGACGGCCGTGATCATGTTCATCTTCGGGTCGGGCCCTGTTCGCGGCTATTCCATCACCCTGATCGCCGGTTTGCTGATCAATCTCTACACCGCTGTGACGGTCACCCATATGTGCCATATGCTGATCGCCGAGCGGACGAACAAGGTGTCCCTCATGAAAATGTTTTCCATTATTCCTGAGACGAACTTTGATTTCATCGGGAAATGGAAATGGATGTTGGGCGGTACCTTCGCCGTGGTGGTGGTCTCCTGGGCATTGATGATCGGGCATGGGATGAAAGACAAGTCGAGCGTGTTCGGTGTGGACTTTACCGGGGGAACTCAGTTGACGATGAGTTTTGAGGCCAAACCGGAAATTGACAGTGTTCGCAATGTTTTGACTGGTGGCGGGATCAAAGATCCATCCATTCAGTTCCAGAAAAGCATGGCAGCCGGGACACGTGAAATTCTCCTGGTCAAGGTTGCCACTTTGGAGGAAGGAAAACAGGTTGAGAGTCTGTTGGCCACTAAGATTCCTCAAGCTGGCTTTAAGTTGATGCAGCAGGATGATGTCGGGCCCCAAATCGGGCAGGAATTGAAGGTGCGGGCCGCCTGGGCGATGATCCTGGGTACACTGGCTATGGTCATCTATATTGCCTTCCGTTTCGAATTCGGCTTCGGGCTTGGGGCCGTGGTGGCGACCATTCATGATGCCATGATCACGATCGGTATCTGTCATCTGTTCGGATTTCCGATCACGATGACGCTGATCGCCGGGGTATTGACCATTATCGGTTACTCCAGCAACGATACGGTGATTATCTTTGACAGGATCCGTGAAAATCTGCGCCTGTATCGAGGGGGCCAGACCTTCAAAGAATTGTGTAATCATAGTATCAATCAGACCCTGTCACGGACGCTGCTGACCAGTTCCTTCACCCTGGTGTCGGTGCTGTTCCTGCTCATCATGGGCGGTGGTGCGTTGAAGGACTTTTCGGTTGCCATGCTGGTTGGTATGATCACAGGGACCTACTCAAGTATCTACATCGCCACTCCGGTCACCCTCGCCTGGTATCGCTGGAAAGCTCCCGATCTCGGTCAGAAATAAGCTCCGTGAAAAATTGGAGACTTCGCAAGATTGAAGACGGGCCAGTTCTTGAACTGGCCCGTCGTTCTTTGTTACCCGCCCCCCTGGCCCGGGCCCTGATCCTCCGTGGTGTGCCTGCCAACGGCGATGTTGAGCGCTACCTGAATCCCCGGCTCAGTGATGTTCTTGATCCTTTCACCCTGCCTGCCATGGAAGCGGCGACGGCAAGAATCTGGAAGGCGATCAAGGCTGGCGAGATGATTGTGGTTTATGGCGATTATGATGTGGATGGCGTAACCAGCGCCGCCCTGATGAGCCATGTGCTGACCCGCTTGGGAGGGCATGTGCACCGGTTTTTGCCAAGTCGCACGGAGGAGGGGTATGGGCTTAACGCGGAGACCGTGGCGCGTTGTATCAGCGCCTACAAACCCGGCCTTATCGTTACGACAGATTGTGGCTCGGGCTCACACGAAGCCGCCCTGGCTGCATCGAGTGCCGGTGTGGACATTGTGGTGACGGATCACCATGAAGTAGGCGTGGCCGGACCGGCGCCGGTGGTGGCCCTGGTCAATCCCAAGCTGGGCGCCGATCCTCAGGCGCGTTGCCTTTCCGGGGTGGGAGTTGCATTCAAGGTGTGTCATGCCCTGTTGAAAAAGGGGCGGGATCAGAAACAGAAGACGGCCTTATCTCTGGATTTGCGCGAATTTTTGGACCTCGTAGCGCTGGGCACCATTTCCGATATGGTGCCGATGCTTCATGAAAACCGGATTCTGGTGCGCCATGGTCTTGCTCAACTCAACCGGCGGGAACGGCTGGGGCTGCGTGTCCTTTCCGAGGTCGCGGGTGCGACAGGGGAACTGGGAACCTATCACGTCGGCTTTGTGCTCGGGCCCCGCATGAATGCGGCAGGGCGGATGGGCAAAGCGGATGATGCCTTGGAACTGTTGCTGACGGAAGATCCTGCAAAGGCCCGGGAACTCGCGGTTTTTTTGGATTCTGCCAATCAGGAGCGCAAACAGGTCGAGAATGAAATCATGGAGGAGGCCGTTCGCCGGATCGATGCCTTTTATGATCCGGGCGCGCATTTCGGCATTGTGGTCGGGGAGGTCGGCTGGCATGTCGGCGTGGTGGGCATTGTGGCCTCACGTCTGGTCGGTAAGTATAATCGGCCTGCGATCGTGGTGGGTTTCGATGAGAATGGCATGGGACGTGGGTCCTGCCGGAGCATTGAGGGCTTCGATCTGCTCGGTGGCCTCAATGTGTGCTCTGAGTATTTGAGCCGGCACGGCGGCCATGAAATGGCGGCAGGGCTCGAAGTTCAGCAAGGTGTATTTGAGCAGTTTCAAAAGGCTTTCTTTGCGGTTTGTGAGAAGGGCCTCAAAGGGCGTGACCTCCGGCGGACTCTTGAAATTGATAGTTGGGTTTCCATGGCTGAGATCCTTGGTCCCGGCTTTCTGGATGTGACCACCCGCATGGGCCCTTATGGTGAAAGTAATGCTGAGCCGGTATGGGGCTTGAAAAGTGTTCAGCTAGTCGGGGCTCCACGGGTTCTAAAGGAAGCTCACCTTAAAATGCGAGTAGGGGTGGGTGTCGATGTGTGTGATGCGATTGGGTTCAAGATGGCGGACCGGTTGAAAGATCTGCCGGAGGGACCGGTCGATCTGGCCTTTAATTTGCGCGCCAATACCTATATGAACCGGACCACTTTGCAATTGAACCTTATTGATTTCAGGAACGGCACATGAAAATTCCATACTACCAGATAGATGCATTCACAGAAGAGCGGTTCAAGGGGAATCCGGCAGGTGTTTGTTTTTTGCCACGAGTCTGGCTGCCTGATGAAGTCATGCAGAAGATCGCCGCCGAAAACGGGGTGTCTGAAACGGCCTTTGTTATTCGCGAGGGTGAGGGGTATGGGTTGCGCTGGTTTTCCCCGACGATGGAAGTGGATTTGTGCGGCCATGCGACGGTGGCCACGGCGCAAGCAATTTTCTTTGAGACCGGACTGGATGCGGAGAGCATCTCGTTCAAGACCCGTAGTGGTGTGATCAGTGTCGCGCGGGTGGATGACATGATGGTGCTGGATTTTCCGGCGCGCCCACCGCAGCGTTGTGAGGCCCCGGAAGGGGTCGAGTTTGCCATGGGTACCATGCCGCAGGAAATCTGGCGGGCACGGGATTATATGGTGGTTTTCGAGACTGAGGCTGACGTGAAGGCGCTTCAACCTGATTTTGAAAAACTACGCGACTGGGATTGCCTGGGCGTCATAGCCACGGCTCCAGGCGATTCTGTGGATTTTGTCTCCCGTTTTTTTGCGCCCCGCGCTGGCATCAATGAAGATCCTGTGACCGGGTCAGCCCACTCAACACTGATTCCCTACTGGTCCCGACGGCTCAAAAAAAAGGAGCTGCATGCCCTCCAGATTTCAGCCCGCGGCGGTGAACTTTTCTGCCAGGACCATGGCGACCGGGTGAAGATCGGCGGCTACGCCGTCACCTATCTCAGGGGCGAGTTGGACATCATTCTGTAACATATTTGACTTTTACACCCTTAAGGCGGCCGATTTCCGGCAATTTACCGACGATCGGACGGGCGTAATCAAAGAACGCCTGCGTGACATCATTTCCCTGCTTGTTGATGAAGTTGTCCGGCACATGGCGGGTTTCTTTCGAAACGCTGGCCAGGGGCACACGCTCAAAATACACGGCGTATTTTTTGCCGGGCTTACGGCGGATGGCGATGGAACCACTGGGTTCCTTGCCATTGACGGCTTCCTTGACCGCCAGCATGCCAACGAGGCGGGCTTCCTTGGCATCCACTTCCGACACGACGCCGGGGAAGGAGCGTTGCAGGTAGCCGTACGTATCGGCACGCACGCGGGTAATGGAGGTGCGTTTCTTGAGTTCCGTGGCCAACAGGTCGCCCAGCGCTCCCGTGCCGCTGAGTTGAACATTACCGTGGGAATCGATTTCCTTGGAGAACTTGGCCGCGATGAGGGTGCCGTCCACATCGGCAATGCCTTCGGAGACCGCAATCACACATCGTCCGAGCTTCTTGTAAACGGCTTCCACCTCTTTTGTGAATTTCTCAATGACGAAAGGCCGCTCGGGCAGATAAACCAGGTGCGGACCATCATCCGGATAGACGCGGGCGAGAGCGGCGGCGGCGGTGAGGAAGCCGGCGTTACGGCCCATGATGATGTTGATTTTGACGCCAGGCAGAGCGCGGCAATCCAGATTATCGCCCATCATGGCCGTCGCCACAAACTTGGCCGCACTCCCGAAGCCGGGGGTATGATCGTTCTCGCGCAGATCGTTGTCGATTGTCTTGGGGATATGATAACAACGCAGATCATAGCCGACTTTCTTGGCCTGCTCATTGATGATGTGGGTGGCCTCGGCGGAGTCGTTCCCCCCAACATAGAAGTAGTACCTGATATTGTACTTCTTTAAGATGCTGAAAACCTTGGCGCATTCTTCGTCGGTTGGCTTTTTCCGGGCTGAGCCAAGGGCGGAAGCGGGGGTATTGGCCACCCGCTCCAGTGTGGTGAGACTTTCCTTGCGTAGGTCAATGAAGTCCTCCGCCAGGATACCTTTCATGCCATGCAGGGCGCCATAGATGCCGCCAATGTCTTTCATCAGCTTGGCTTGAATAATGGCCCCCACAAGGCTCTGATTGATTACTACGGTCGGGCCACCACTCTGCCCAATTAACATATTTCCCTTAGTCATGTTGATGTCTCCTGTTAGTGTTTGACCTCGACCGTGGTGCCTTGGGGCTGACCGATAGCGGTGAGCAAATCTTTGAACCAGGTGACATCGATGCTGAAAGGTTTGCCACCTTTGATGCGAGGGAACTCACAGGCGCGTAACTCATTGTTCTTGTCCTCGTCTTCACCCACCACGCCGCCGATGCCGGCCAATGCGCACTCGACGCCCTTTTTGGCACAGGCTTGAATCAGTGCTTTGTCCTTGGCGTTTGGTGCGGCGGCACGGCTGTAATAGCCGCTCTTCTGCACCATCGTTTTCTCGGCACCGAGCATTTCGCCGAACTGTTTGGCAAACCAATTGCCGACATTCACTTTGTCGAGACGGGCGTGACCAAAGGCATCACGGGGCACTTCTTCGCCCTTGGCTTCCAACTCGGCGATGATGCTATCGAGACAGGCTCCCTCGGAGACGAAGATATTAACGCAGTCATGCTTATCCATCACCTTGCGCAGTCGCGCCGCTTCGGCTTTGACATCGAATGCCATCTCAGGGACATACACCGCGTGGACTTCCTCGCGGTCGCGTGTCAGGCCGAACTCGGGAAGGTAATGGAAACTGTCCATCAGCTTGCGATAGGCCTCGGCGGTGGCGGCGGTGAGCCAGCCGCAGTTACGGCCCATGACTTCATGGACGATCAACATGCGCGGGTTGGCGGTGTTTTCTTTAACAACGTTGGCAAAGAAACGCGCACCTTCGTCAGCGGCGGTCCAGGCACCCAGGCTCTGGCGGATAGGATACACGTCGTTGTCGATGGTTTTTGGCAGACCAACCACGGTCAGACCGTAATTGTTTTTAGCCAGGAAGGCGGCCAGGTCTGCGGCTGCCGTGTTGGTGTCGTCGCCACCAATTGTATGCAGAACATCCACGCCGTCCTTGACGAGTTGGTCTGCGGCAACCTGCTGAGGGTCCTGGCCTTCCTTGACCAGCCCGCGCTTAATGCAATCCTTGACGTTGGTTAATTTTACGCGGCTGTTGCCAATCGGGCTGCCGCCGTGTTCGGTCAGGAATAGTGCGTTTTTGCGGACTGCAGGGGTGACCTTGATGCTCTGCCCTTTCAGCAGGCCCATGTAGCCGTTCACATAGCCGATAATCTCAATCTCGGGAGCCACGCGGGTGTATTCGTCGATTAAATAGCCAATTGCTGAACTGAGACAGGGTGCCAAGCCACCAGCTGTTAAAATGCCGACTTTCTTCACTTGTTTGCTCATAAATGATCCTTATGTGTAAAAGTTTTGTTTGGGAGCGAGGGTTATAGAAAAAAGTGGAATCTTTTACAAGAGCGGATACCGAAACCGCCATAACTTCAAACGGCCGCCGAGGCCCTTCGACGTTGCTCAGGGCAGGCCGTCGGCCCTCCAGGTGAAAACACCTTTCATCTTCCTTCTTCTGAAGGACCAGCGGCCTCGCTGGCCGTCTTAGAAACAATGCTTCTGGCGTATGTGAATCAGCCTCCACAATCCTTCATGTTTTAACCATATGGAGCGGGTGGTTCTGCCACTTTTAAGGGCTACTAGGGACATGCAATTAGTTAAATAATAACTATACAAGCATGTTAAAATAAGTATAAGTACGCGTAGATTCTGGATGAAGGAGCGTCGGGGGGATTTATGTGTAGTGCGAGGATTGCAGAGGAGCATGCGATGTATTATCGCGTGTGGTTGATTGAAGGATGGTGTTCGATGGGTATAAAGCCGTAAAAGAGTAAGCCTGCATGCACCGCGAACCCGAAAAAAATCTTGCCGCTCGCGCCGTGGAACTTGGCCGTAGCGGAAATGGTGCCGCATTGCCGGAACTGGTAGAACTCATTCAGACGCCGTCCTCCGAAGTTCGCCGTCTTGCCGCCTCGGCTATCGGCAAACTCGCCGGACTGACTGATGCCGCTGTTGCTGTGGGGACGCTGCGGCCGGTTTTGCGTGATCCGCATCCGCAAGTCCGGCAGTATGTCGTGAAGGCGCTCAAGGCCTACGGCGCGACCGCAGAGCCCGCCCTTCAAGATTTACGTGATCTGGCTGCAAACCCGGCGGAAAAGGAATACAACCGTCGTGACGCCGCTTTGGCGATAGACGTTATCGTTGAGGCTATGCGCATCGCCGCAGCCACCGTGATGCATTATTGCCAGCGGTGCGCTGTGCAAGTGACGGCGGATGAATATGCCCGTGCCCAGAAGGCTTTCCAGCGAGTGTTCTGTGATAAATGCTTTGATGAAGTCTACCTGGATCGCCGCAACTTCGACACCAAGGTGGAATTGAACAAGACGATTCGCACGAAAGATGGAACGCTCGTTCAGTCTGATGGCGAGCGGATCATCGCGGACTGGTTGACGCAACAAGGCTTCGCCTTCCGCTATGATGAACGCTTCCGCATCCTTGAGGGCTACGCTATTCGCCCGGATTTTTATCTGCCGGAATTCGATGTTTACATCGAGTATTGGGGAATGGACACAGCCGACTATAAGATCGGCATGCTCAAGAAACAGCAACTCTATCAGCAGGCGTCCAAGCGACTGGTCTCTCTGCATTTCAGCGAGAAGCTGCATTTGCGGACGCTTTTGGAGGAAAAGTTGGCTTGCTTCCAGCGTCTGCCGGGCGTTGGCGAAGCTTTGCGAAGTCAGACCGGCAAGGTGAATCCGGACGACTAACGCCGCTGGCGCTTGGCTGACGCCGTCCGAGAGGAACATAAACCATGCAAAACGAAACAAGGGTCGCTGGTGACAGGGTCGCTGGTGACAGGCAATATATAGTCGTATTTAATGAAACCCGTAAACATTGGCTGCCGGTATTGCAGTCTATCGCGCCTGGGACGACATCATGAATAAGCAATATATGGTTGCTTATTCATTGAATCCGTCGAAATCTTAAATGGTGGGATTTGACGGCTATGAGTTTAGTGGAAGGGCTTCGTTAAGCCATTCGTCAATGTCCGACAAGGCTGACCATCTGGGCATCCTTTTCGGCAGGAACCTTGCCGCCGCAATCCTTCATGATGTGGATCTCTGCAGCCCTGGCGGCTTGGTCGCCCCACATTTTACGCAGAAGGAGGCCATAGGTGTTTAACCATATCTCTGAGGCGGTGGATCCGGTTCTGTTGGTGTTGCGATTTGAGAAGGTGGCGTGGGCTCGGACACCGGGGGTGTCGGCTGCACGGTGGCTTCCGCATCTGGCACGACTATGGCCGGTTCCGGTGTCGGGGTCACAGGCGGTAGAGGGGCAACCACGGGCACAGAGGCCGGCGGCGTGGGTTCCGGTTCCTGATGAGGCGGAACTTGCGCTTCCGGCGTTGCGACGACGGGGGGCGGCTCAGGTACAGGGATCGTCGACTCTACGGTGATTTCCGGCTTTGGTGTTATCACGGGTGTTGGTGGCGGGTTTGTAGGCGGCGGTTCAACCGTGGGTACAAAGACCGGTGGTTCGGGTTCTGGTGCTTGAGGAGGCGGGACTTGTTCTTTCGGTGTTATGGCTGTGTGGCAACCCGCGGCTGGGCCCTTGTATGGGACCAATGTTTTTCTTCCGACACCGGATGGGGTTTCCGCTGGTTTCTATAGACTGGGGACCGATTAATTATT
>JBAXDB010000045.1:0-18031 GCA_037141135.1 bacterium
GGGATGCAATGCATTCGGCCAGTAAACGGGCAAGATTTTGACATCATCTTCCATAGCCGTATTGGGAGCCAGCCTTGCCAACACACCTCTCTTCCATTATGCTCCGGGCGTGTTAAGGAAACTGTTATGAGCGGGCTAATTATAGGGGAATGCACCGGCCTCGGGGTGCTATTGGTTCTATCTGCGTTTTTCTCAAGCGCGGAGACAGCCCTTTTTTCGCTCTCGCCCATGCAGATTCACCGGCTTCGCCGTCATCATCCGAAAGCCACTAAACGGCTGGAGGAAATGCTCGCGGCCCCCACCGACCTCCTTGCCAGCATCCTGATCGGCAACACAATCGTCAATGTGGCTGTTGCCAATCTTGGCTTTGTAGTAGCGGAACAACTCGTCCCCCAGCATGGCGAACTTGTCGCCATCCCGGTTGTCACCCTGTTATTAATTGTTTTCGGTGAATTGGCGCCCAAGCGGCTGGGCATGCGCAAACCTGATGCCCTGGCTCTTCTCTATCTCCCGGCACTCACCCTCCTTATCAGGTTATGCGCCCCACTCCACGCCCTGATGGAAAAGATTACGCACACTTTCCAATCGCACTTTATTCCGCGTCGTTCCGCGCTGACCAAGGCCGAACTCCTAACAGCGATCGATGTCGGCCATGAGGAGGGCGTCCTCAACAAGGAGGAGCGCGCCATGGTGGACGGGATTATTCGCCTTGAAAAACTCCAGGCGAAGGACGTCATGACCCCACGGGTCGACCTGATCAGCCTGGACATTGAAGATGACCCGGCAACGTTTGCCGATATCTGCCGGAAAGCCCGCTTCCGGTTTCTGCCTGTCTGTATCGGCGATCTGGACCATGTGAAAGGCTTTCTGGATGTCGCCAAGTACCTTATGGATCCCGCTGCAAATATTTCCGCCGCCTTACACCCGCATTTTTACGTGCCCGACACCGCCCCACTCGACACCCTCCTGACCATGTTCCAGCAACAATCACGCCGCCTGGCCATCGTCATTGACGAATACGGCGGCACCGCCGGCCTGATTACCATCGGCGACATTCTCGATGAAATCGCCGAATTCACCGGCGAACAACCGGATGGAGAAAGCCCCAACATTGAACCTGTCGGTGAAAATCGCTGGCAGGTTGCCGGTGACACAAGTCTTGAAGAGGTCAATTACGAACTGGACCTCGCCTTGGACGTCGAGGGGGCGGATCGGATCGCCGGCTGGGTGACCGCCCATGCCAGGCGCTTCCCGAAAACAGGCGACATTATTTCGGCCCAAAAATGCCGGGCCACCGTGGTGCAAATGCGCAAGCATCGCATCACACGCGTCCTGATTGAAAAAATTACAGACCTTTCGGAATCCGAACAGGAAGCGGGGGTGCGGGTATGATGCTTTCAGATCTCATTCTCTTCCTGCTCTGCCTGATGGGCGCCAGCTTTTTCGATGGCATGGAAACCGGCGTAATCTCACTCAACCGGATGCGGTTACGGCATCTCGCCGAAACCGGGGATCGGGCCGCGCGAATCCTTCAGAACTTTCTCCAACAACCGGACCGCCTTCTGGGCACCACGCTAGTCGGCACCAACATCTGTGTTGTCATTGCTTCTGTTATCTCCGCAAATTGGGCTTGCCGGATGCACCCCTGGTTCCAAACATTGAACGCCTTGGCTACAACCTTCATCATTCTGGTTTTTGCAACCTATTTGCCAAAGGCCTGGTTCCAAAGCCATCCCCTGGAACGGTGTCGTCCTTTCGCCAAATCTCTTCGCTGGAGTTCATTAATTTTCCGGCCGCTGATCAATGCCATGAACTGGGTCACCAGTTGGATCGTTCCTTCAGCGACGGCACCCAAAGCCACTCGCGCGCTCGTGGCCACCAAGGACGAAATTGACATTCTTGCGCAGGAAAGCGCCGATCATGGCGCTCTCTCCCCGCGCCAGCGTATCATGATCCGCCGTGTTCTTGAACTTTCCACCAAAACCGCCAGCCATATCATGACCCCGCGCGAAAATATGGCTATCCTGCCATCATCCGCTGATATGACCACGCTCATGACCCTTGTCCGCGAATCTGCCCATACCCGCCTTCCCGTTTGCGAAACGGATGGCAAAACGATCCGTGGCACCATTAACTTCTTCGACGTTATGGCAGGCTGTGACGACTGCATAGGTGGCAGCATCAAACCCTTTATCCGCCCTGCTCTATTCATTCAGGAGAATACCCCGCTCATGGAGACCTTCGCCAAACTCCGCTTATCCAAGCAGTCCATGTGCCTTGTCGTGAACGCTCAGTCCGAAGTAATCGGCCTGATCACCAACCAGAATGTCCTTCAGGCTATTGTAGGAAAACTGTAATGCCAGCCCCACGCCCGCTTTCAAGAGATACCTGCCCGGCCTGCAAGCGCTTCACCGGACAACAACTGGAATGCCCTTATTGCGGCCTTGATTCCCCCCATCTGCCCCTGCAGCGCGCACTGCAACTGGCTGCCTTCACCCTGAGCGTTACCGGCCTTGCCATACTTCTATTGATCGGACAGCCGCCGACACCTTCCATCATTTCCATTTCCCAGCTTCGCCCCGTCATGAATCATGGTTTTGTCTCCCTGGCTGGAACCGTGGTCGCCCGACCACGGATAAGCGGAACTCCTGCAGCACCGCAGACAGTCTCTTTTGATCTCGTTGATGCCGGCGGGAAATTGACGGTGATGGCAACACAAGCCGCCGCAAAAATGCTTCTGAGGCAGGATAACCTCCCCTCCGCCCATCACCCCGTTCAGGTCACGGGGCACCTCTATCTCGCCGCAGGAAAATCGCCTCGCCTGTATCTGGATTCAGCGCATTCACTCAAGCGATACCGCCAGACGGCTCCCGCGAGGTTCCCTATCCATGAATAATGACCCAGGCAACACCATCCTGTATTCTGCAGATCAAATCCAGAAACGGGTACATGAACTGGCGGATGCAATTGCGATGGATTATGGCCCTGGGGAATTCCTCGCCGTCGCTATCATGAAAGGCAGTTTTGTTTTCGCTGCCGATCTTATCCGCTGCCTTTCCAACCGGAAAGCTCAGCCTGTTCTGGATTTCATCACCCTCTCCAGTTATGGCGCCGGAACCTCCAGCCGCGGAGCCATCTCCATCCTCAATGAGATGAAACTTCCTGTTACAGGAAACCGGGTTCTGATCATCGACGACATCCTGGACACCGGACTCACGCTTCAAACCGCCTGCAAACTGCTTTACGATCGCGGCGCAAAGGAAGTCCGCACCTGTGTTCTTTTGGACAAACCTGCCCGTCGCTCCGTTCCTATGGAAGCCAACTATTGTGGCTTTCAGATCGAGAACGTGTTTATCATTGGATACGGTCTGGACTATAATAACCGGTTCAGGCATCTGCCTTATCTGGCAACCCTAACCCCACCCCCCTCACCGTGAGTGGCCCTGACTGGCTGGCCGCACTATTCCTCCTTACCCAGACCGACACCTCCCTTTTCCTAATGCCGGCCCTGTTTGCCGGCTTGCTCACGGCATGGCTCATAATTAGTCCAATCCCTGCCATCCTGCTATCGGCCACGGATGAGCAGTCCTGCCTGATGACCGCACCCGGCCAGACGCTGGTCCGGGAAGGACAAGGCCTTGAGGCCATTAAGCTTGTTGGCGCAGGCAGTATGATCGGCCTGCTCATGCTTGCTCTCCTTCTCCCACTGGCCGCACCATTTCTCACCACCCTGCACCGTACACTCGCGCCGCATCTCAACTGGATACTTTGGAGTGCGGTCCTCTTTCTGGCCCTGGGTGAGCGGCCCCGCTCTGCGCCGACCGCCCTGTCAAACTGGAACCGCATCACCTACACCATGGCCCCCGTGCTGGCGGGTCTAGCCACTCTTCTGCTCTCCGGCCTGCTTGGGCTTATTCTGTTTCACCGGTCTCCGCTACCCCTGACGGTCTCATTTATGAATTTCATCCCGGCCATCATCGGGTTATTTTCCGCTCCCGGCCTTCTGATGCATGTTTGCGCCCCCATCTGCCCACGCGGCTCGGCAGGGACGCCCCACCCCACCAAAACACAAGAGATGACTCAAGATGCGGCAAGGCGTCCCTGCCGGGTCGTCTTGGGGGAATTCTTTCATGCTACGGCGTGCGGAACCCTGTCGGGAATGATAACCGCCCTGATTCCGGCCTTGACCGGTTCGGTAGGCGCATTATTGACGCAACATCTTGTGGGCACCCGCAACCCGCGGACTCAACTCGTGGCTCAAGGCATAACCCGGATGCTTTATTATGGGGCCGGACTTCTCCTGCTTTTCCTGCCCGGCACCCCCAGAATCAGGAGCAGTAGTGCGGCGTTGCTCCGCACATTCTATGAGCCAATACCCGCTCAGGTCTGGCTGATGGCCACCGTCATCACGTTCAGCGCCATATCCGCCTGGCTCATTCTGCCAGTCTGCGCAAAGGGGCTCATGCAAATGATTGAGCGTCACGGCACGAGGCTTCCGTCCGTTCTGGCACTGTCGGGAATTCTTGTTTTTGTGGTCGTCACCACCAGTTTGCCCGGATTACTCATCCTGCTGACCGCCACCGGTATCGGAATGCTGCCGGTATTATTCCAGGCCCGCCCCATCCAGGGAATCGGACTCGTCCTCATCCCTCTGGCCTACGCCCTCACGCAGTGAGCGCTTAGTTGCCAAGTTGTTCAGTTGCTTAGTTGTTAAGGATAACAAACCAGCGAATCTCTACTCAGCAACCTGACAACTTAATAACTTAACAACTATTTCTTATGTTTTTGCCGGTACTCCGGACTTTTCCGCAACTCTTTGGAGACATCGCCTTCATCCCAGTGGTCATGCTTTACTTTTTCAATGTATACGGAACTTCCACCATCCGGTTCACGCCCCAAAGTACTGAGATAGGCTCGCCGGATAATCTGCTGGGCCTGCTCGGTGGTCATGCCGCCCTGTTCCCGACGCTCCGCGCTTTTCTTGAGATCTGAACGCACGTCGCGCTCACTCCAGCCATCTTGCATCATTTTCTGCCGGTACGTCGCAAGGCCGGCTTGATCAGGATCCCTGCCCAGAATATCCTGATAGTCCCGACGGATAATGGCCTCAACTTCCGCCGCATTTTGTTTAGCCTCCTCCGGGCTTTTGCGCAGGGCATTACGCACATCCTGCTCACTCCATTTATCGTCGATAATCTTGCTCCGGTAAACGCGCAAACCCTCCTGATCAGGCTCCCGGTTGAGAATGTCCTCATAGGCCCGTCGCACAATTTGATCGGGATCACTCGACCTGTTCCGCGGATAACGTCTGTCGTCATCACGCGGACGATAATCATCGCGGCGGTGATCCCTGTCTGACCAATGCCCCTCATCCCTCGAATCCCGGTACTGATTGGACTCCCTCATTGATTTATCCTCTTTTGAGGATCCCATCGATTGCATGACCCCCTGCAACAGGGCATCGACCCCCTGCCCCCGGACGATTTCGTTACTCCCCGGGACTAGTTGCATTACAGCCCCAACCACCGCGGCAAAATAGATTTTCTTATTCATGATTTTGTCTCCCTGATCTTTTCAGTGAAAGTAGAGCAGGATAGTAGCACAATCGGCCTATGCTGTGAAATAAGAAGCACGTCTGGATAGTTACAAATCTGCTCAAGCAATTCATCTGGCGTTTATGACCATTCGGTGCCATACTAAAAATATGAAAAGTCAGGAAGCCATTCTTCGTCGTCGTGAGGCTGAAATCAAGACAGGTCAGGAAGCCCTTGCTCACGCTTTAACAAAGTCCCTTGTGCTGCTCCGATTCAAAGGTAATTGCAAGTGCGGCATGATGTTGACCAATCAGGATAAGAACCCCAAGGGAAACTCCTATCTCTGCCCGCATTGCGGCAAATCGGGCACACCGCTGTTGGCGGTGACCGCTGCCTCGAAACAGGGATAACCTGTTGGGGAAACCACCGCCTCTGCCGTGCATTTCTTCTAATCTCCGATTTTCCCCAATGCCCTCAGCATCCCATCAAGAATGGTAATGGGATGCGGGGGACAGCCGGGAATATACACATCTACCGGCACCACACCCGAAGCCCCGTTGCACGTTTCGGGCCGATCCACATAAGGGCCGCCGGAAATAGCGCAGGCGCCCACCGCAATGACCAGCTTCGGGGCGGGCACCGCGTCATAAGTCTTCTTGAGCGCCAACTCCATATTCTTCGTCACCGGTCCGGTGATCAGAATACCATCCGCATGGCGGGGGGCGGCCACAAATTGAATCCCGAACCTTCCTAAATCAAACACCACCGTAGTCAACACGTTACAGTCCGCCTCGCAGGCGTTGCAGCCACCCGCGCTGACCTGCCTCAGCTTCAAGGAGCGTCCAAATAACTTCCGCATTTTCTCATCCAGCGCCGCCCGCAACAAGGGCTCCCCCCCTCCCCGCACCAACGCCTGACGCTCCCGCGTCGCCATTTTATGGTCTCTCGTAAAGGTGATTGCACCCTTCGGGAAAGCCGGCTCACATTCGCCGCAAAACAGGCAACGCCCGATATCAAGAGTCACCTTGCCCGCCCGATAGGCCAACGCCCCAACCGGACAAACGGACACACAGGTTTCGCAGGAGGCGTCCACACAGGCCTGATTGATCACCGGAAGCCCGCGGAACCGCTTCGGCAGAACCGGCGGCTTCCCGGGATAGGCAATCGTCCGATGCCCTTGTTTTATCCGTGCTGTAATAATGCTTAACATCTGAACCTCACAAATCATGTCCGCAGTAGGACAGATTGAAACTCTTATTGCACAGGGGAAAATCCGAAATCTGCTGATTACGCATCGCCATCGCCAATCCCATCCAATTATGGAAGGAAGGGTCCATCACCTTATAGGCTGCAAACCAGCCAACCCCATCGGTCAGCCCCACATGGCAAATCTCCCCGCGCCAACCCTCAACCAAGGCCACTACAAACGTGTTGGGCGCCGCTGCCTCCGGCATATTCCGCGTCGCCCCCCCCGTCAGCATCCCCAGTTGCTCGCGCACAAAATCACCGGACCGCTGGATTTCCAGCCACCGGACATAGGCCCGCTCAAACACATCGCCCGTTCGCCCCGTCGAGACGGGAATCTGGGAGAAGCGGTAAATGCCATAAGGGAAGTCCTGGCGCACATCACACTCCAAACCACACGCGCGGGCCGCCGGGCCCACCAGACCGATTTCCAAGGCAGTCTCCGCCGTGATCTTTCCGGTATCTTCAAAACGGCTCATAACCGAAGGTGCATTCCATAGCAGATTCACGGCATTCTCCACATCCCGCATCGTGTCATCCAACCGGCTCAAAAGTTCTGCAACCGCCTCCGCATCCAGATCGAAAGCCACGCCACCCGGGCGCACCAGGCCACGCCCAAACCGGTTCCCGCACAGAATGGCGGTCATGTTAAGGAAATCTCCACGCAGCCGGCCGCAATAGGATGCCGTCGGCAGAAACCCGACATCCCCTGCCATCGCGCCAAGGTCACCGGTATGATTGGCCAGTCGCTCCAGTTCCTGCGCCACACCGCGAAGCACCTGCGCCTGGGCTGGAACCTGACAGCCCGACAACGCTTCGAGGATCCGGCAATACGCCACCGTATGCCCCACGGTCGTATCCCCTGCCAATGTCTCAACCGCATGAATCGTCCGTTTGTCCGGCCCCCCACGCAACATCCGTTCCACCCCGCGATGTTGATACCCGAGCGATATTTCCAAATGAAAGACCTGTTCCCCATGACACTGAAACCTGAAATGACCCGGCTCAATGATCCCTGCATGGACCGGCCCCACGGCCACTTCGTGAACCTCTTCGCCCTCGACACGATAGAAGTCCATTACCCCCACCACCGGCGGAGAGCCCTCTGGCCGCCCCCAGGCATCGTGTCCCGCCCGGTCAGACTTAACGTATCGGACCGGTTTGAGCCAGGGATGCCCCTCAGGCCTCAAACCAAACTGCTCGGCTATCTCACGCTCAAATAGATGGACCTGCGGACAGTCCGGCGTCAGGGACGGAAACGTTTCCCCCTCCACCCGCATCCGGGCGACACGGAAATTTCCATCATCACGGCAGGCCAGGACCGCCATGAGCTCCACCCCGCGCCCATCTTCCGGGAGACGCCCGAAGAAAGCTGCCACATGCGCCCCGTCGGCCACGGCATCAACCAATGAACGCCGGAATACTGCTCCATCCAGGCAGGGAATCTCGCTCCGCTCATGCCGCTGTCCGTTATGTACCGGTAGCCATTTCAAAATGGATATCATGGATGTCCTCCCTCCAAATAGGCTGCTGCCTGATGCAGTAAGGTGTCCAACGGATGCGGAATCCACACTCCCAACGCTAAGGCCAACACAAAAAAGATGATAATCGGGATCACCAATTGCGGCCGGTCGCGATAGGGAGTGGCCACTGCCTTTGCGGAGGGGACCCCTTGCACCACTCGCAAAACCGTCGCGCCCATCCCGATAAACACGATCGCCAGCAGGGACAGAAAAAGTCCCGCAACCCAATAATTACCCGCATGGATCGTACCGATCAGGATGGTGAATTCACTGATGAAAGGTCCGCCTGGCGGGGACCCTGTAACCATGAGGAATCCGGCCAGAAAAAGCGGCCCGGAAATGGGTAACCGATGCATGGCCCCACGCACATCGTCCGTACTTTTGCTGTCAAAGGCGCGATGAATATTGCCGGCCGACAGGAACATCACGCCTTTCGTGAGGCCATTGGTGATCATGTGCAGCAGGGCACCATAGGTGGCGACCCCGCCGATCCCGATGCCCAGCACGAGAATCCCCATATGCTCGACACTGGAATAGGCCAGCATCCGCTTGAAATCACGCTGCCGGATCACAAACACCGCCGCGACCGCCATGGAGAGAAGCCCGATAAAAATCAGAATCTCCCGGGCAAAGGCCGCCTCATGCGCATTGCGGCAAATCTGGTAGAACCTGAGAATCGCCAGAAACGCACAACTGGTCACCCCGCCGGCCAGCAAAGCGCCCACCAATCCCGGCGCCTCCCCATACGCATCCGGCTTCCAGGTATGCATCGGTGCCAACCCCATTTTCGTCCCATACCCCACCAGTAACAGCACAAACGCAGCATGAAGCCAGGGAAGCGAGAGCTGGGGAGCCAGATGAACCAGATCCTCCAACAGCAACGTGGGCTCCAATCCCTCATGAATGGACGAGTAGGCCAAAAAGAAGGTGCCCAGCAATGCCAGGGCAATGCCGACGGATCCAATCAGAAGATATTTCCAGGTCGCCTCCAGCGACCGGGGAGTATGGTTGAAAAAGAGCAAGGGCGCCGTCGCCAGAGTGGTGGCCTCAATGGCCACCCACATCAGCCCGAGATGATGGGCCAGTATCACCAGGGTCATCATCCCTAACATGGCCAGCAGACAGGCGCAAAACACCCGGTTCGAACGCTCCGGCCGCAACGCAAGATAGGCGGGAGCATACAGCGAACAGAGCAAAAAGACGGTGCTGACAAAACCCAGCACCAGCGTACTGAGCGGATCCAGAACCAGCCAGCCCTTTAACGCTGACACCGGACCGCCCACCATCGCCATGCCCGTGAGAATCAGATGCGTTACCCCCCCTGCGGGCACCAGCAAGGGGCGCCACCGGTTGGAGGGTGTGGCCGCCGCCACACCCGCAAATAAGAGGGGAACAAAAAATAGGAACCAAGCCATGTTTTACTCCTTTAACTCTGACAGCATCTGGGTGCTCACGGAGGAGAATTCCCTGCTGATTTTATGAATGATGATGCCCATGACGAAAATGGCGACAAACAAGTCCAGTAACACTCCCAATTCCACCAGGAAAGGAATCGCCTCCATCAGGAGCATGCCGAAAATAAAGACCCCGTTCTCCAGGATCAGATAGCCTACGACCTGGGTAATCGCCTTTCTCCGCGTTGTCAGCATCAGGAACCCGGTCAGTAC
Organism: bacterium; assembly: GCA_037141135.1. GTDB lineage: Bacteria > Verrucomicrobiota > Kiritimatiellia > CAIKKV01 > CAITUY01 > JAABPW01. The sequence goes on from JBAXDB010000045.1 coordinate 9,970, forward strand.
CGTGGAGAGCGCAGCGGGAACAATCAGGGAACCCATATCCGCCCGGGCGATAGGAAGTGTTCGCGCAAACAACACGGCCAACCCCGTCCCGACCGCCCCCAGAAAGAGTGAGGCAATGAACCCTATAATCGGCTCGACCTCACGCCGGATCACCACGTCCCGGATCGCGTGAAAGAGCATGCGGGGAATCACCACGCCTTTCAGGAAGATGGTAACCAGCGCCATCATGGCGACCCAAAGCACGAGGGAACCATGCGCCATGGCGATCAACACCCCCAACAGCATGCCCTGCACCGCGACGGCCTGAATCACCGTTCGCATCCGGCTCGCCCCCAAAGCAACAAAGTTCAGCAATAGCACCAGAACCAAAACAGGATCTATGAATTTATTCATCTATTATTACCTCAGCAATAAGATCACCCCAAAGGTCGATAGCAGGCAGGCCGCCACCAGAAAGGTCGGCACAAAAACCATCCGGAAACGCGCCATCATCGATTCCACGACCCCGATGACCACCGCCAGACCTAACATTCCCGCCACAAACAGACCCCAGTCTACCCAGACATTCGCGGCCTCGAACGGGGCAACTACCCGCAACATGACCGCTCCCATTACAAAAAGTTTCATCGCCGCCCCGTACTGAATCATTCCAAGCGCCGGCCCGCTGTGATCCAACACCATCACCTCATGAATCATGGTAAGTTCCAGATGCGTGTTGGGGTCATCAAAAGGAATGCGCGAATTCTCGACCAATAGAACAATAAACAAGCTTGCCGCCACCAACACAAGCGACGGGGCTGCCACGCCGGCACCCAACGGAAAAGTGCCATCCAGCATGGTCGTCAATGACAGGGAGGCCGACAGCTTGGCCAATACCAGGAAGCAGAAAAACAGGGCCGGTTCCGCCAGACACGAGAAGGTCACTTCCCGCGCCGCGCCCATTCCCTCAAAAGCCGACCCAGTATCCAACGCAGCCGAAGCTGTGAAAAACCTTCCCAGCGCAAAAAGATAGGCGAATAGAATCATGTCGCCGGCAAAAGACACCGGTGCGCTGTGGCCGCCAAACGGGATCAGCATTCCCGCCAATAGTGCGGTGGCCAACCCCACAACCGGACCCGCCCGGAAAACCCAGGTGGTGGTCGTACTGAAGACCGAGCCCTTCTGGAACAGCCGGATCAGGTCGTAATAGGGCTGCAAAAAAGGAGGCCCGTTCCGTCCGCCGAAGAGGGCCTTGGTCTTGCCGATGACTCCCAGCAGAAGGGGCGGCAATACCAACAGTAATAATATGTGCACGAAGATTTGACTCATAACAATTGCCTCAAATAAACACCCTCACCCTAGCCCTCCATGGCCGCCGTAGTCCCGCATTGCGGGACGTAGGAGGCTCCCCTGGACCTTACCTCCACAGCAGCAACACGATCAAAAAAATCACAATATACGCCAAGTAGGCGTGGATATTCCCCGCCTGCAGAAAACGGGACCACGAGGCAAGCCTCACTACAATCTGATAGGCTGGCCGTATCACTTCATCCAGAACCACATCCATCACATGACTGCGAAAGTGCATCCGGCCGGGAAATACGGCCTGCTTGCCAGAGGCATGCACCTGCGGTCGCAGCACCCAGACAAAAAAACTACCCAGCAGCTGCGCAAAGGAGGAGGCCGTGTACTGCATATTCGGCGTCGGCGCCGCATACCCGCAATCCCAGGTTCCTGCCGTCGTAACCCGGCTCCGCTTCAACCGTATCAGAAGCCCCACTCCGCCCAGTAATAACAATCCGACCAGCGCAAACCCGCCCAAACTGATCCAACCCAGAGGAGCCAGCGTTTTCAGGGAAGGAAGCATGGCGACAGGATCCGGCACCCAGGCGGCAATACCCTGCTCCAGCATCGGCCCCACCACACGGGGAACGAGACCGATAAGAAAGCAACACCCCGCCAGAACCATCATGGGCCCGGTCATAGCCGCGCCTGACTCATGGACTTGTCGCGCAGAGTCAGACCGGGCCGTCCCGAGAAAGATTGCCCCAAATGCCTTCACAAAACAAGCCACCGCCAGGGCACCGATCAACGCCAGCATGGCGGCCGCAAACGCAGCCACCCCCCAGGAAGGTTCCGCCCCAATGCCCAGTGTCCTGAACAAACCAAGATAAATCAGCAATTCACTCACAAACCCATTCAGGGGGGGTAGGCCGCAAATCGCCACCGCACCCACGGCGAAAAGCAGGGCCGTGCGGGGCATGGCCATCGCCAAACCGCCAAGCCGGTCAATGGTACGCGTACCGGTCGCATGAATGACCGACCCGGCACTCAAGAATAACAGCGCCTTGAATAGCCCATGATTCCACACATGCAACAAGGCGCCAGCCAACCCCAACACAATCCAGGTTGTAACATGCAGGGACCGCCCTACCAGCGCCAGCCCGAGCCCCATTACAATGATGCCTATGTTCTCAATGCTATGATAAGCCAGAAGCCGCTTGAGATCATGCTGTCCCAGCGCAAACACAACTCCTAACACCCCTGATATCGTCCCCAATGTCAAAAGCGATCCGCCCCACCAAACCGGCGGATCCGGCAACCATGACACCGTGCGGACCAGCCCGTAAATGCCGATTTTAATCAGCACCCCTGACATCATGGCGGAGACATGACTCGGAGCCATGGCATGGGCGCTAGGCAACCAGATATGAAACGGCATCAGGCCCGCCTTGAAGCCAAAGGCAATGACCAATAACACAAAGAGCACCGTGGCCTGCGTTGGAGTCACTGCGCCCGCAGGCAAAGGTCCTAATGCAAAGGATCCGGTCGCCACATACCAGATTGCAAAGAGGGCGAAAAGGCAGAGCGTGGAAAAATGCGTGACCACAAGATACAGCATCCCCGCATCCCGCACCTCCTGCTCGTGATCCTCCGTGCTTACCAGAAAGAACGCGCTGAGCGCCATGACTTCCCAGGCAAACAGGAACAGGATGGAATTCGCCGCCACCGCCACCCCTGCCAAACCCGCCGTAACCAACCCATAGAATACCCGCAACCTCCGTCCATTATCCGGATGATCCGCCTGCGCCCAATATTCCAGCCCATAAATGGAACCCAGAGCCGACACCAGGAAAATCGGAATCAGGAAAATGGCAGCGATCGCATCGAGCCGCATGACCGGAATCAATTGCGTCGGCGCCCATAGAGCCACCAGCGCACCTGCAATCCCGAGAACCGACCCCAGCAGTGAAAGCACCATTGCCAAACGCTGCCCAGCGTCCGGACCACGGCGCAAAAACAGCCCCGGCACGCCACTGAGGGCATGAAATGCAATTCCCGCTATGACCATCCATTCACTCATAACTTAACCATTGCCTGACAACCTGCCAGGCAAACGCCAGCAACAGCACCACTACAAAATACATCATATACACCTGAATTTTTCCCTGCTGCAGCCAACGTAATCTCGAAAAATGACCGGCCAGCCAGTTGAATAACGGCTGATACATCACCCGTGTCAGGGTGTCCATATAGGTTGTAGTCAGTTTGCCAGCAACTGGAAACACCTCTCTGGGTGACACCACGTGAGTTTTGGGACGGAACGATCTCAGAAACAGACGTGACACCATCATCTCGGAGAATGACTGTCCCGTATACTGCATGGTCGCCGCCGGCGCAAGATAGCCGCAGCTCCAGGTCGCGTCCGCCACCACCCCACCACGCCGACGGGCAAGGACAAACACTAACGCCATCAACCCCAGCATCCCCCAGATCACCACATTCACCCCTCCCAAAACCGCGAGCGCAGAAGAGGCCTCCAGTGCGGCCTCAAACGGGGCCAGGGAAAACCCGAACACTTCACCGATCACGCCCTCAAAGGCCTTGACGAGAACACCCGGGAAAATGGCCGCCAGAATACACAGTCCCGCCAGAACAGCCAGAGGCGCCGTCATCCAGCGCGATGACTCATGCGCGTGGAGGGCGGCATCGCTGCGGGGTTCACCCAGCAGCACAATGCCAACCAGTCTCACAAAACACAATAGAGCCAGAGCCCCGACCAACGCCAGCACCCCCACTCCCAGAAGCATCACCACGCTGCCTCCCCCGGAGAACTCCAGGCCCCCATGAAGCAAAGCGAGATAGATCAGCCACTCGCTCACAAACCCATTAAGCGGAGGTAATGCCGCGATGGCCACCGCACCCAACACCATGGCCATCCCCGTACGGGGCATCCGCTTCATCAGGCCGCCCAACCGCTCCATATCCCGGCCCCCGGCCCCATGCAAAACGGAACCCGCCCCAAGAAACATCAGGCTTTTCATCAGGGAATGATTCCAGATATGCAGAAATGCACCCGCCAGCCCCAGCGCCGCAACCACGGGGTGATGTGCGGTCAGCCCCCAAATTCCGATCCCCAGCGCCAACACGATCAACCCTACATTTTCAATACTTGAATAGGCCAATGCCCGCTTCAAGTCGCGCTGAACCAAAGCGCAGGATATACCCAGAACTGCGCCCACAAACCCGATCGCCACCAACATCGGCCCCCACCAGACTGCCGGGGGACCTATAAACATCATGACCCGGAGCAATCCATATAAGCCCAACTTGATCATCACCCCGGACATCAAGGCCGAAACATGACTTGGCGCCGCCGGATGTGCCTCAGGCAGCCAGATATGTAAAGGCACAATTCCGGCCTTGGTCCCGAATCCAATCAGTGCAAGGAGAAGAATGAGCCCGGCGGCGGTCGAACCCGGGGCGGAAAAGGTATCAAAATCAAGCGACCCGGAGGCACGCCCCAAAAACAGAAACATCGCGAGCAGAAAAGCCGCACCAACATGCGAAGCCACCAGATAGATCCAGCCGGCGGCCCGCACATCCTTTTTCTCGTGTTCAAAAGTCACCAGGAAAAATGCCGTGACCGACATCACTTCCCAAGCCACCATAAAGAGGACCGCCTGACGGGCCGCCAACACCAAGGCCATTGCGACGACGAATGAATTAAAGAAAAACCAGGATGCCCCCAGCATCTTCCGGTCACGATAAGCCAGAAGGTAGTTCCCCCCATACACCGCCGCGATTGCGGAGAGCCCGAAAACAGGGATCATGAAAAAGGCTGACAGGGAATCCAGCCGGACATAAAATTCTCCGCCTGGTACGGCCCAAGGCATACGAAACGATTCCACACCGCCCTGCGTCAAAACATGAATAGCCGGCCATAAACCCAATAGACACCCCACCACCACTGACCCGGCCCCCAGTCCGGTCGCCCAACGCGGAAAACGACTAACGGCCAGCGAAAGCCCCCCTCCACACAGCATGATCAACAAAGATATCAATAATAGTTTCATTACAACTTCAGCCTCAGCGGCTTGAGGGGACAACGGTATTCCCATGATTGTCTTTGTTCAGCGCCCGCAAGGTGGCAAGGATTTCTTCACGGGGCGCCTGCCGTTTAAGAACAGCCTTGACCACCGGATTCAACAAAGCAGACGCCAACCTTGAGAGCAGGTACAGGTGAACTCGGACCGTAGGGGTGACCAACGTAAAAAGGGTATGTACCGGCTGATTGTCAATCGCCCCAAACTCCACCGGTTTCTTAAGGAAGCAGAGACAGATCGCCGGCTGACTCACTGACAGGACAATCGGGTTGCGCACATGAGGAAGGGCTACCCCCTCACCTATACCTGTGGAAGCCATCGCTTCGCGCGCCATCAACACCCGCAACAAAAAGCCCCGGTCCATATCTGCCGGGAGCTTCATCACCTCCACCACGGAACGCAGCACCGACTCCTTGTCACCCCCCTCCACCCGGTAAAAGATTCCGCCCGCCTCGATAGCATCGGCCAGATCCGGCATCAGCTCGACGGCCGTATCAGGCTCCTGAAAGATTTCCGCAGAGACATTGATTTTCTGGGCGTTAGCCCACTCCAAAAGCTCAGCCCTGTTGAACCTGTACTGCTCGTTGACCTTGTAAGCTGGAAGTTGTCCCTGCTGAATCCACCGATAGATGGATTTCTCGGAAACATTTAAAATTCTCGCCACATCATGAACACCTAGTTGCATGGTTTCACCAAAAGTATTGATTAGACATTTGAGGACAAAAAATACGCCCGTGTCACTCAAAAGTCAAATTTGGGCGAAAAAAATCAGCGAGAAGGTAGCGGGATGCTCGGCCATAGCTTGCGGAGGAATAGCTGCGAGACATCTGCCGCAGGGGGGTGCGGCGTCATTGAAGACACTCACCACCTCACTCGCTGACGTGGGTAATCATCCCACATTGTATTTATTTAACAATCAGGGAATCCCTGATTCTGGCATCAGGGTTTCCCTAATGCCGGTCAACATGTTCTGGTTTATGCCAGACATCATTTCTTCATGATCACTTTCATCTCCTGACTCCATCCGCCCGCATCAGCCAAAACGCCGCGATGACTCGCCCGGTACTCAAATGAAAAAACAACCAGTCCTTTCCACTTTCCCTCTCCCTGAATGCGAAAATTCAAAATGATGCCCCCGAAAAACGAAGGCTCCTTTTGCTTTTTATGAAACAGAATGGACCCTTCCAGAAGTTGCTTGGCTTTGGATTCCGGAATATTCCAATATCCGCTTTCCCATAATTTATCACCCATCTTGGTCATGCGGTTCTCATAGTCACGCTCAATCAGATGGATCCGCTTGCTCTTCAAGGTCATAACTATGTATTCTTGGCCTTGCCGCCGTATTTTCCAAGCCTTTTCTCAACATGTGATTCCGGGACGGCGCATGTCAGGCACCAACCACTCAGAGGAGAGCATTCCGGAATAATCGTGATCCTGTCAGCCTGCTGAACCCGAACCCGGTTAACTCCGCGCGGCGCTCACCCCTTTTTTCCGGCGGACTGGACCGGTTATTTCTTTGCCGTGGCGCTAACCTTTTCAAATGCAGCGCGTGCTTTTTGATAGTCGGTAAAGAGCTTTTTGTGGTTGGTATCGCGCCTGAAAGTTTTGAGCTTCAAACGTTCATTCAGATAGACGTCAGCGGCAGCCTTTAGGGACGCCTGTTGTTTTGTGCGCTTGCTTTTGGACATTTCCCCTCCTGTTCAAAGTCGGCGCATTATACATTGACCGCATTATGCGTTCAATATCATTTCTAAACGCACCCCACCGCCCGGAGGGGGGCTCATTTACTTTGTCAATTCACCCATTCAAAAAACACACATTTTCTTTACTAACATCGTTTGCTATGCAAAAATGCTCTTTTATATATTGGCCAATAGACAATACAGAGGGGTTTGTATTGTTAACGTCGTTAATCATTCCCCTCTTTCCTTAATGCGGAGGGACGATATAGGCACGTGTGTAAACAAGTTGACGAAAATGACTAGTTCGATCCACAGTCCTGAATACAAGCTTGTGCTTGCAAAACTTATCAAAATGCGCAAAGAGGCCGGCTTGACACAGCGTGATCTGGCACAACGATTGGCGCGGGAGCACTCGTTCGTATGGCGCTTTGAAACAGGCAAACGGCGACTGGATGTGGTTGAATTCTACTGGGTTTGCAAGGCTCTTCGCCGGAATGCGGCAACGGTCTACCGTGAATTAATGCAGGAAATCGTCGCCATAGCGCCACTGCGCGCATCCGGCTCATCTCGCTAAGCCACCCTCCTCCGGCAAGCAGGGCCTCAGCGCCGATCAACCTCCACGCACAACTCAAACGCTTCTTCTGGCTTTGCATTCAAGGCTGCCGTGATTTTGATAAACTGGACAATCCCCATCCTTCTTCCCGCCTCATATCTTCCGATGATTGATTTATGACACCCTATCAACCCCGCTAATTGCGCCTGGGTCAGATTCGATGCTTTTCTTTTCTCCCTAAGCCATCCACCAATTTTCTTATGTTCTTCACTATAGTTCATGGGGCGAAACTCTTGCCAATATTTTAATCAAGGCAAGCTATCCGTTAGAAGTTTATGTTTACTGCACTCATTATGCGGTCACTAGCGGCATATTGGCAAAAAGGGAACAGGTATTCAAGCCCGACATGGTTTTTTTAGACCTTCGCGGTAAAGTTGATTTCTCTCACCGAACAAGTAAAC
>JBAXDB010000046.1:0-17965 GCA_037141135.1 bacterium
TACGGTGGTTCTAGGTTTGACGCCGACAAAAGTTTTACTGATGTGGATCACGGCGGCCTCCTCCAGGGCCTTGAGATGACGGCTCAAGTTTCCGTCTGTCAGCCCGCTCAAGGACTTGAGTTCAGTGAACGACAGTGGTTCGCTTGCCGCGCAGAGTGCGGAAAGGATGGCCATCCGGTTGGGTTCATGAAATAGTCGCTCCAATGCGTTTGTATCCGCTTCAATAGGTTGTTTCATTTTATGATTCCTCCTCTGCCATACTGCCCACTGCTGACTGCCCACTGCCTGCTGAATTCCCGCTCCGCAGGATCCAGCCCCCGACTGTCTCGCCGACGAAAAAGACAAGCCCCATCGGCCAGGGATTCAAGAAGGTGATGCCCGGTGCAAGAAGACAGGCGATACCGGCGGCCTGATAGAACAGACCTACGACGGTAATCCCTCTGGGCAGGGAATGCCGATAGCCCATGTGGGCGAGGCCATAAAGACACATCCAGACACCAAATAGCAGATCATACTGTTCCCGCAAAACCAGTGTGAGGCTGAGCGCCGCCCCGACGGCGAGAGCCGGCAGCACTTCCAGAGCGGGGCGGAGGTCGGCGAGGGGATGCTCGCCGACCCGCCGCTTGAAGAGCCAGAGGGCCAGGCCGCCATAATTCAAAATGAGGGCGGCGGCCAGGACAAGGCTCCAGCCCGCAAGTTGGAGCCGGGGCGTATGAAGGGCCTCAAAGCGGTCAAGAACGAGTGTGGTGGCAAGGGCGACACAACCGCCGAGCATCCGGGCGGTGCCGGAATAGCCGCGGAAGCGCCGGCGTTCGAGAATCAGCTCCCGCATCCGGTCAACCTGCCCGAGCGCGTCATGAATATGGTTTGCGATCATAGCTCCTCCTGATTGAGACACCCTTATGATGGCAGGTTGCAAAATACTTTGCAACACAAAGTACTATCAAATTGTAAAGTATTTTAATGAACCATCATCGTGCTTGTGTTTCCGGCTCTGTTTTGCCACTTTCTCGCCATGAAAAACATCGGACTCGTCGGCTGCGCTCATATTCATACCCCGGGTTTTGTGAAGGCGATCCTTAATCGACCCGACCTCAAGGTCATCAAGGTCTGGGATCCCAATCCCGCCCGTTCGCAGAAGCGGGTCGCCCTAAATACAATGAAGTGACGGCATACGTGACATTATCCGACATGAATATTGAAAATGGGCCAGCACGCGGGTGGATCCCCTGACCGGCTGCCTGTCGGAAAGCGAGCTGCGCCCGGAACTTGAGCGAAGCGTCATGAAAAGCCTGCTGGAGCACTCCCCGCTGGCCCTGCTGATCAGCATGAGTGTGTCCCGTTTCCTATTTGCCAAAACCACTTCGCCGGCTTTCCTTGAAATATAATCCCCAGCCCTCCTGCTTCCTGATCCCAGGCAACCTGTGCTCCTTTCTGCCGGGTGGGGAGCTGCCACTGCCGGGGTCGATAAAGTGGTCTTAAAATCCGGCGGCATTCTGGAAGGCACCATTATCCGCCAGAGTCAGCAGGAAACCGAGATGCGGCTGGACATGAATAAGGGCTCAGGCAGCATCATCATCCGCGACGCCGATATTCAATCCCTGCAGCGTTATCGCTGACGTGCCTGTCCGGGTGTCGCTTATCGGCGCAGGACTGCCAGCAATTCCCCCATGTCTTCCGGGAGGGGCGCCTCGAAGGTTAACACTTGCCCGGTCGCGGGATGGGTGAAGGTCAGGCTGGCGGCGTGGAGCATCTGCCGGGCGGGAACAGGGACCGGCAGGGTGTCGCGGCGTGGGCGGCCGTATTGGGGGTCGCCGACGATGGAATGGCCGAGGTGGGCCATGTGGACCCGGATCTGGTGGGTGCGGCCGGTCTCAATGCTAACCCGCAGTAAAGACGTGTCCGCGAACTTTTCACGGGTCTCGTAATTCGTGATGGCGGGGCGGCCAATATCAGGCTTGGTGCACATCTTTTTGCGATCATGGGGGTTTCTGCCGATGAGCGTCTCCGCCCGGCCGGAGGGAGGGGTCAGATGACCCCAGACCAATGCCAGATATTCCTTGGTCGTCTGCCGGTGTTTGAACTGGCTGGAAAGCGCCCGCATGGCAATGTCGTTCTTGGCCACCACCATCACGCCGGTAGTGTCGCGGTCCAAGCGATGCACAATGCCCGGCCGCTTCTCACCCCCGATGCCTGCCAGGTCGGGGCAGTGGGCGAGGAGGGCATTCACCAGCGTCCCCGAGGCATGGCCGGCGGCAGGATGAACCACCAGCCCGGCGGGTTTGTTGATTACAATCAGGTCGGCGTCTTCAAAGAGGACATCCAGAGGAATGGCTTCCGGCTTGAGGTCCACTTCAACAGGAGGGGGGATATCAATTTGTATTTCCTGGCCAGTCACCAGGGTTTGGCTCGGCTTGGCCGGTTTTCCGTTCAGGGTGATATGTCCCGTGCGGATTAAATCCTGGATACGGGCCCGGGAAAGATCGGGTTCAACCAGGCTCAGCCAGGCATCCAGCCGCTTGCCTTTGCCATCAGGGGTTACAGGGATAATGTTCATGAAAGTGGTCAAGTTATGCATGACTCATAACCATAATCGTAATCTTAATCATAATCCAAACTCGCTGGCTCTGGATTGCCAAGGAAAAGAGATTACGATTACGATTAAGATACTTCCTTTTTCCGGGTGAAGACCCACAGGGCGATGCCGACCAGGATCAGGGACAAACTTATAATTTGGGCGACATCCAGGCCGTCGCCCACGCGCATGCGGGCATCGCCCCGTATAAATTCCAGCAGGAAGCGGACAATGGGGTAGGTCATCAGGTAGAGCGCAACGACCGAGCCGTGCCGGGAACCCTTTTTGGTGAGGAAATACCAGGTGAGGAGGCCATACACGCCGAGATTGGCGAAGGCTTCGTAAAGTTGAACCGGGTAGTGCGAGAGTCCGGCGGAGAGACAGGAAGGCGGGCGGGCCTCAGCGCCTCCGCAGCAGCCGTTCAGGAAGCACCCCACACGCCCCAGGGCATGCCCAAGCGGGAGGGCTGTGACAGTGAAATCGGCCAGATCACCGACCTTGAGGTGACGCCACCTGGCGAAGAGAAAAAAGGTTAACACGCCGCCGATAAGGCCGCCGTAGAAAATCAAGCCTCCCTGATCCACCCGGATGATCTCCTGGGGAGCGGCCAGAAAATAATTGAGATTGGAGAAAACGTAGGCGGTCCTGGCCCCCAGGATTCCCCCCACCATGAGCCAGAAGGCCAGGTCAGAGGCCAGTGCAGTATCACGCCCGGTCCGATGGCCAAGCCATTGCCAATGCAGCAGCCCCGCCATGAAGGCGAGCGCCATCAGCACGCCGTACCAGTAGATCGGATGCGCTCCGATATGAAAACAAATAGGATTCATTCTGTTTAATTGTGAAATCAATTTCTATGGACACTTGAATTCATACTATGCAGAATAAGCACGAAAAACAATAAACGTTTGTGAAGAACTATGCCGACAAGTTTGCCTGAAATCATGACGGATCCGATGCACGAAACGACGTGCATTAAGTGTCATCACCTGCTGGACATCTCCGGATTGCCGACCTTTACCCAGATTGCCTGTCCTGAATGTGGCGTTCAACAGGGGGTGCCTGGCAAACTGGGCGCTTTCGTTCTTGTCGAGCTTCTGGGAAGAGGCGGGATGGGCGCGGTCTACCGCGGGCGTGACGTCGGGCTGAATCGCTGGGTGGCGGTCAAGGTCATGCAGTCCAGTTTCGGCGGGAATCCCGAGTTTGTCGAAACCTTCCGCCGTGAGGCGCAGGCGGCCGCCGCTTTGAACCACCCGAATATTGTGCAGATATATTCCTTCGGGGTGGCCCATGGACAGCCCTATCTGGTGATGGAACTGCTGGAGGGCGGGCGGCTTGATAATATGATTGCCAAGGGCGACATGATCAGTGAGTCGTTGATCCTCAAGATTGGCGCCGATGTGGCCGAGGGCTTGAATGCGGCCGCGGCCATTAGTCTGATCCATGGTGACGTCAAACCTGAAAACATTCTCCTCGACAACAATGGCGTGGCAAAGGTGGTGGATTTCGGCTTGGCGCAATTTAAAGCCAAGACGGAGGGCGGCACGGATAAGGGCATCTGGGGCACTCCCTATTACATTGCCCCTGAGAAACTCCGGGGCCACCCGGCTGATGCGCGCTCTGATATTTACAGCCTGGGGGGAACCCTGTTTCATGCCCTCGCCCTGAAGCCCCCCTTTGAGGGGGAAACCCCGATGGATGTGGTGAAGGCCCGCCTCAAAGACCCTGCCCCCGCGCTGAGCACTTTAAGGCCCGGCGTCAATCGCGAGATTGAAGCCATTGTCGCCAGGATGCTCGAAGCGGATCCTCAGAGGCGTTACCCGAACTATAACTCCCTGCTGTCCGATATCCGGCGTGTGCTGGCCTCCGTGATGCCTCCGGCGGAGCATGGCGCACCAGCGGCCAAAAAAAGCGGAAAGTTTATTCTGGCCAGGAAAAAAGGGACGGCCACGGCGGGGCTGGCGCCAGTCAGTCCATCGGGGGCCATACCACCAGCGGGGAGTACGGAGCCGGCAACATCCGAGGCAAAGCCGAAATCCTCCCGTAAATTGAAAATGATTCTTTGGACGGTGCTGGGGGTGTGCGTCCTGGGTGGACTGCTTGGCGGGGGCTTCGCGTACCATGCGGACAAAACCAGGAAGACGGAGGCGGCCAAGGATAAAGCGCTGGTGGTGAAGGCCCTGAAGGGGGCGGATCAGATTTTGAAAGAGCTTCAGCCGATAGCCGGCGATTTCTCAAATCGTGTGATCATGGCCGGCATATGGGCCTCCAATGCCCAGCAAATGGTCTCACTGGCGGCTACCGGCGCGGTCATACTGACGGATGCGGCTGATTTGGCGGTGGCCAGTTCCAATGCCTTGGGCGTGGCCGAGGCGGTGGCCCAGTTCAGGACCGGCACGATGGAGCGTGCCCAGGCGGAGTTAAAGGGCCTGCTGGAGGTGGTGGCCGCCCAGCGTACGGTGATTCTGACCGCCACGAATTCTGAGGTGGCCAAAGCGGCGCTTTCCTCCATGACCAATATTCCCGGGCGCGTGTCGGATCTTCATAAATCTGTTTCGGATGAAATGGCGAAAATCCAGAAGGGGGGCGATGCGCTGACCCTCTTGATACAAAAATTCAATAGGTTGATTGCGGCGGCCATTCTGGAGTCGGAGAATGCCTCTAAAAGATCGGCCGCGGAAAAAGACGCCCAGGCGAAACTGGAGGCTGAACGCCTGGCGGCCGAGAAACTGGCGGCCGAAAAACAGGCCAAAGTTCAGGCCGACATGACGGAAATTGAGACCAGTCGAAAAGCCTGCGTGGAACTTGTTCAGCAGCATAAATTCGCCCAGGCCCTTGATAACATGGAGCAGGCGGCAAAACGGCTTCAGACGCCCGAAGGAAAAGCCAGGGGGAAGCACAACGTCAAGGCCTACAAAATGCTGGTTGAATTGAAGACTGTGATTATTGAAGGGGTTAAAGCCAGTGTAAAAGCCAATCCCGAAACCGGATACCGCTTCGGCTGGCTGGGGACAAAAGATATCCTGGGCGCGGATGAGGCGAAGGTCATGACGCGCGATGGCCAGTATACCTGGGAAACGGTGCCAGTGGCTCAAATGATGCGCTTTATCAAGTATTACATCGAGGGCGGCGACATGGGGCGTCTCGCCCAGGCACAACATTTTTTTGCCGTGGCGTTCTACCTTCATGAGGCTTTCGGCAGCAATGAAAAAGCCAGGCCGCAGGTGGTCAAATATCTCAAAGACGCCATTCATGGCAGTCCCAGCCTCGAGGAATTGGCAAATGCGGTTATGCCGGATGCGCTGGCGAACTAAAATTTCCAGAGGGCTTTCGTGCTGCGCGTAAGGGGGAGATTCAGGAGTTCGGCGCGGACCCATTCGATCGGTATGGCATTCCGGGCCAGAACGGCATCGTGGAATTCCTGCTCGGTCATCTTGTTGCCATCCACCAATTCTTTTTTTAGCGCCTCGAATTGGAGTCCGCCCAGCATATAGGCCGCCTGGTAAAGGGGCGGGACACCGTTGCTGATGAAACGGCGCACTTCACAGGTGGCGCCCAGCCGTTCGTGGCCCACCTGGTTGACCAGGAAGTCGACCATTTCATTGGGCGCCATCTGGCCGAGGTGGAACTTGAGCGACACTTCAATGCGGGCCACGCGGTTCAGGCGCCAGAAGAGCATGCCCAGCTGATCTTCAGGGGACTTGGCCCAGCCGAGATCCCACAGGCGCCGCTCCCAGTAAAGGGCCCACCCCTCACTGTAAAACGGCGTGGCAAAATAGGCGCGAACCTGGTTGTGCCGCTGCGCCTGGCATTGCTGGAGGTGATGGCCGGGAATCAATTCGTGCGGGGTGACGGTGCGGACAAAGTGGCGATTGTTGCCGCGCATGGCCATGATTTTATCCTCATGATTCATGTCGTCCCGCGCAAAGGCGACCATCATGTTCTGGTTGTTATAGGCCGCATAAGGAATGGTTTTCATCGTTTCGGGTGACATCATGGTGAGGTGCCAGGTTTCCTCGCACAGCGGGGGAATCGTCAGTAATTTGCGGGCCTTTACAAAATCGATGGCCTCCCGCGCCGCCTGACTCACGAGTTCGTCCTGCCCGCCGGGCTCGGCATAGTCGGCCTTGACCTTGGCCAGCGCCGCTTTCCAGTCATCCCCGAACCCCATCGTCCGGGCAGTGCGCTTCAACTCGACTTCACACCAGGCGCGTTCCCTCGCTGCAATCTGGAGCAGGGCAGCGGCATCATAAGGCAAAATCTCGTGCCGGATCGCCAGGGCTATTTCCCCGGCGCCAACGGGTTGACCGATCAGGGGGTCCTCCGGCTTGCCTTTCTGGCCGGCGACCTCCTCCTTCAGGAATTTGGCATACCCCTCAAGTTGCTTCTCCGCATCCTCGTAAGGCGTTTTGAGCCACCAGGAGAAATTGGGTTGGTACCCGTTGTAGAAGGTAAACCACTTTTTCAGGACCACCTGCAATTGCCCGACGGCCACCGCCGCCCGCTGGGCGAGAACCGGGGTTACGGTCAGCGGGGGTAAATTGGTCGCGGCGGCGGCCGTGGCGTCATTGGTGGCCGTCATAACGGCATTGGTTTTCAAACCCTTTTCAACCTGTTCATTGAGTTGCTTGAGGATGCGGGCGAGTTCGTTGACCTGTGCCGCCGCGGCCTGTCCATTGACGGGCTTGCCCTGCCACCGGACTTGCTCCAGCGAATAGATGAGGCTGCGGAATGACAGGAGGGGCTCCAGTTCAGCCCAGCGTTTCTTCTCCAGCGCCAGGGCGTCCAGCCCACCTTCCAGATCATTTTGCAGCAGCAGGAAATCCACTTTCCCGGATTGGGGCAGATTCTCGAAATTCACGGCGTTGAGCCGGACCAGCCAGTTTGAGTAGAGCGTTCCCAGCCGTTCGAACCGGATGGGCGCCCCGGGAAGTTCGTAATAATTTGACACCTCCGCTTGATCAGCAGCGTATTCGCGGATCAGGGAGGAGAGGACGGGTAATTCCTCTGAATAGGCAAGGGGCAAAGAGTTTAAGAAAAAAGCGGCTATGCATGCCAGAAACATTGTATTAAAAGTTTTCATAATGCCGCCAGTCTTGCCACTCACGGGAAACACGTCCAGCCTAAAAATGAAACGACCATGCTTGACTTTGATGCAGCATTCCCGTCATAAGTATCAAAAAGGATTGCGACCAAGAAGTAATCGGGGGTGCGGAAGGATTATTTATATGGGTATTCAGGTGCTTGATCCCAGTATGGCCGGCGTGCAATTGATGGAGTTGACCAAGCTTGCGGCAATGATGGCCGGCGCGGTTTCAGGTGCGCTTGTGGCCTGGCTGGCCCGGCGTAACGTCCTGCTTGCCCTCTGGGCCTTCCTCCTGGGCATCATGGGCGGGATGACCATAGGGACGGGAGCGGGGAATCTGTTCTTTGTTACCACTGACGGAGCGGAGACGATCGTCAAGGCCGGGTGTTGTTCGGTTTTACCGGCGTTAGGGGCCGGCCTGGCTGGTGCTTTGCCCTCTGCCTTCCTGATATCCGTTTTTATCGGCATTCTGGCGCTGCGCCATCTCCACCCCCGCCCGCCACGCGTCCGCACTGCTCTTAAAGGGCTCATTGCCGGCGTAGTGATGGGTACCCTGACAGCCGTGCTCTGGGTTGTGCTGTAACCCCATAGAACTTCCTCAGAACTTCCTTGCTTGCAGAGCTGCTTTTCGATACAGTTCGACCCTTATGTGACCACCCTCTTGGGCGGTCTGTTTCGGACCTGTAAAACGGATGTTCTTTGAACCCCGTAAGTTATTCCAGGAGAATGAGTTCTTACTATGGCTGAACAACAAAAAAAGACCGGGGCCTACGATGCCTCCCATATCACCGTGCTTGAGGGCATGCAGGCCGTTCGGAAGCGGCCGGCGATGTATATTGGTGACACTTCGGTCCGCGGTTTGCATCACCTCGTTTATGAGGTGGTTGACAACTCGATTGATGAGGCGTTGGCCGGCTATTGCACCAGCGTCCAGGTTCGGCTGAATGCGGATGGGTCCTGCACGATTAATGACAACGGGCGAGGTATTCCGGTGGATATGCATCCGACGGAGAAACGCCCTGCCGTGGAAGTGGCGCTGACCGTTCTGCATGCGGGAGGCAAGTTTGATAATGCCAGCTACAAGGTCTCCGGTGGCTTGCATGGCGTCGGGGTCTCGTGCGTCAACGCGTTGAGCGAGTGGCTGGAAGTGGAAGTGCGGCGGGACGGGCAGATCTATCACCAGCGCTATGAGCGCGGGGTGGCGGTTTCGAAACTTGAAACCATCGGTAAAACGCGGGGAACCGGAACCAAGATCACGTTTCTGCCGGATACCCAGATTTTCACCGGCTCCATTAAATTCGAGTGGGATATCCTGGCGAACCGGCTGCGGGAACTGGCGTTTCTGAACGGCGGCATCGAAATCCAGTTCTCCCAGGAAGAGCCCGCACGCGAGGAGCTTTTCAAGTTCAAGGGCGGGGTGGTGGAGTTTGTCGAGTATTTGAACCGCAGCAAAGTCGCGATTCATCCCAAGGTCATCTCCTTTTTAAAAGAGAAGGACAAGATTGAGGTGGAGATTGCGTTCCAGTATACCGATACCTATACCGAAACGATGCTGTGCTTCGCCAATAATATCAACACCATCGAGGGTGGCACCCATCTGAGCGGCTTCCGCTCGGCGCTGACGCGTACCGTCAATGCCTACGCCAAGGCCAATAAGCTGATCAAAGAGGATAAGGAAAGCCTGTCGGGTGAAGATATCCGGGAAGGCATGACGGCCGTGATCAGCGTCAAGTTGCCCGGCCCGCAATTTGAAGGGCAGACCAAAACCAAGCTGGGCAACAGCGAGGTCGAGGGCATCGTGGCCTCGGTGGTGAATGACGAACTGGCCACCTATCTCGAGGAGCATCCCCCCGTGGCGCGGCGGATCATCGAAAAAGCCCTGCTGTCGGCCCGCGCCCGCGATGCGGCCCGCAAGGCCCGTGACCTGACCCGTCGTAAAGGCGCACTGGACTCCGCGGCGCTGCCGGGCAAACTGGCCGACTGTTCCGAGCGTGACCCCGCCTTGTGTGAGCTGTACCTGGTAGAGGGCGACAGCGCCGGCGGTTCGGCCAAACAGGGCCGGAATCGTGAGTTCCAGGCCATTCTGCCCCTGCGCGGCAAAGTGCTGAACGTCGAGAAGGCCCGGCTGGATAAGATCCTGAACAACAATGAAATCCGGACCATGGTGACCGCCATCGGTGCGGGGATCGGACAGGATGAGTTTGATGTCGCCAAGGTGCGCTATCATAAGATCATTATCATGACCGATGCCGATGTCGACGGCTCGCATATCCGGACCCTGTTGCTCACGTTCTTCTATCGCCAGATGCCGAAGTTGATCGAAAGCGGCTACGTCTATCTGGCGCAGCCACCCCTCTACAAGGTGAGCCGCAAGAAGCGCGAGGAGTACATCGATACCGATGAAACCCTGACCCGCAAGTTGCTGGAGCTGGGCGCCGAGGACCTGACACTGAAGGTTTCCCGCAATAAGACTCTGGAGACCAATGAGCTGATGGCGTTGCTGGAGTTGCTGCTGCAGACGGAGCAGGCCTCGAAAAGTCTGGCCCGCAAGGGGATCCGGTTCGAGGACTATCTGGCCAAGCGCAGCAAGACCGGGGCCTTCCCCCGCTATTATGTGACGATCGGCAAGGGCGAAACCGCCGAACATCATTTTGTGACCACCGATGAAGAACTCAAGGCCTTGCGTGAAGAGTCGGAACAGAAACTGGGCGAGCAGCTCGAGATCTTTTCCGAAAACGGACACTCCGCACCCGCCCAGACCAGCTCGGCCTTCCGTATGCAGGAACTCTATGTGGCCAATTCGCTGGCCAAGGTGATGGGCGTCATTGAGAAAAAAGGCTTTACCATGGACCAGTTCAGCCTGCATGAAAAGCCGTTGTTTACCCTTAAGGATTCTGACGACGCGGAAACACCGGTCGCCTCCCTGCCGAACCTCCTGGAGGTGATCCGGGAATTCGGACGCAAAGGCCTCTACATCCAGCGGTACAAAGGTTTGGGAGAAATGAATCCCGAACAGCTTTACGAAACCACCATGAATCCCGACAAGCGGAAACTCCTCAAGGTGGTGCAGGAGGATGCGGTCAAGGCCGACGAAATCTTTACCATTCTGATGGGGGATGAAGTCGAGCCGCGCCGCAAGTTTATTGAGGACAATGCGCTGAACGTTCAGAATCTGGATATCTAAGTATGTATACACGAAACGAAGTCCTGGCCAATATCAACATCGAAGACGAGATGCAACGCTCGTATATTGACTACTCCATGAGTGTCATTATCGGGCGCGCCCTGCCGGATGTCCGCGACGGGATGAAGCCCGGTGCGCGCCGCATCCTGTTCGCCATGCGGAATCTCGGCCTGCTGCACAACCGCCCCTACAAGAAATGCGCGTATGTCGTCGGTGAGGTGCTGGGTAAATATCACCCGCACGGCGATTCCTCGGTGTATGACACCCTCGTGCGGATGGCCCAATATTTCGCCATGCGCTACATGCTGGTGGATGGCCAGGGAAACTTCGGCAGTATCGACGGGGATAATGCCGCCGCCTACCGGTACACCGAGTCGCGCCTGACGAGCATGGCGGAAGAAATGCTGGCGGATATCGACAAAAATACCGTGGACATGGTGCCGAATTATAACGGGGATCTCATGGAGCCGTCCGTGTTGCCAGCCCGCGTCCCCAATCTGCTGCTGAACGGCAGTACGGGTATTGCCGTCGGTATGGCCACCAACATCCCCCCGCACAATCTGGGCGAACTGGTGGATGCGCTCGTCCACCTCATCGATCATGAAAATGCCACGGTCGATGACCTGATGAAGTATGTCAAGGGGCCGGATTTTCCCACCGGCGGCATCATTTGCGGCCTGAAGCCGATTGCGGATATGTATCGCACCGGACGCGGCCTGCTGAAGGTTCGTGGCCGGGCCGGCATCGAGGAAGGCAAGCAGGGCAAGGAAAGTATCATCATCACCGAAATCCCCTATGCCGTCAACAAAGCCACCCTCATCACCAATATCGCCTATCTGGTCCAGGAAAAGAAGATTGAAGGGATCTCTGATCTGCGCGATGAGTCGAACAAGGATGGCATTCGCATCGTCATTGAATTGAAGCGCGGCATCGTGGCCAGGGTGGTCTTGAACAACCTCTATAAACACACCCAGCTGCAGACGACCTTCGGTGCCATTATGCTGGCAATCGATCAGGGCCGCCCCAAAGTCATGACGCTTAAGGAGATGCTGGAGGCCTATCTGGAGCACCGCTACGACGTGGTCCGCCGCCGCACCCAGTTTGACCTCGATAAGGCCGAGGCGCGCGCCCACATTCTGGAGGGCTTGAAGATCGCCCTGGATAATCTTGACGCCGTGGTGAAGATCATCCGCGCGGCCAAGGATCGCGATCAGGCCCGGGCCCAGTTGATGGCCAAGTTCGGGCTGAGCGAAATCCAGTCGAACGCGATTCTCGATATGCGGCTGTATCAGCTTACCGGCCTGGAACGGGATAAGTTGGAGGCGGAATATCTGGAGCTGATCAAGTTGATCAATTATCTGAAGGACCTGCTGGCCAGTCGCGAGAAATTATTCGGCATCATCCGGCTGGATCTGCTGGAGGTCCGCAAGGAATACGCGGACGAACGCCTGACCAGTCTGGTCCCCGATGAGGGCGAAGTGAATATTGAGGATCTGATCGCCGACCGCGGCTATGTGATCACCATCAGCCACACCGGTTACATCAAACGTACCGCGGTGAGTACCTACAAGGCGCAACGGCGCGGGGGTAAAGGCGTGGCAGGCATGGATACCAAGGAGGAGGACTATGTTCAGCACCTCTTTGTGGCCAATACCCACGACTACATTCTCTTCTTTACCCCCACCGGCCGGTTGTATTGGGAGAAGGTGTATGAAGTGCCCGAGGCGAACCGGAATTCCCGCGGCAAGGCACTGGTCAATATGCTCAACGTCCAGAGCGGCGACAGCATTGCCGCGATGATCAAGGTGCGCGAGTTCGTCGAGAATCAGTTTGTGGTGTTTGCCACCCAGAAGGGTGTCGTCAAAAAAACCAATCTCGCGGCCTTCAGCAATCCCCGCAGCGCCGGCATCATCGCCATCGCCATTGATGAGGGCGACCGGCTGATCGGGGTCAAGCAGACCGATGGCCATGCCGATGTCGTGCTCACCACGCATAACGGAATGAGCATCCGGTTCAATGAGAGTGAATTGCGCGACCAGGGCCGCGACACGCGCGGCGTGTGCGGAATTTCTTTGGATGACGATGACAAGGTCGAGAGCCTTGAAATTGTGGATCCGCGCGCCACCTTCCTGGTATGTACTGAAAATGGCTATGGAAAACGCACCGGGTTTGATGAATACCGGGTGCAACACCGCGGCGGACGCGGCTTGATGACCATCCGTACCTCTGACCGCAACGGCGCCATTGTGGGCGCGCATGCCGTTCAGGAGGGTGATGCCCTGATGCTGATCACGGCGCAAGGCCAGATGATCCGGATGCCGGTGGCCGATGTCCGCGTGATCAGTCGCGTCACCCAGGGTGTCCGCCTGATCAATCTGGATGCCGGCGACAAACTGGTGGCCGCCACGACCGTCGAGCCCGAGGATGACGAGACCGAGGATGCCGCCCCCGACGGGGCCACCCCGGCGAAAGAGTAGGGGCCGCACACTACGATGAACCGGATCAGGGATTAGCGGATCTATCAGCACCTTAAGAGAAGAGTTCGAAAAGGAGAGCAGATAATGAATATTCCGTTGTATCCCAAACCATGCCTACTGACCCGCACGGGGGGCTCCGTTACGGTTCCCGGGGCGTTGACTATTGCCGGTGCGCCGCGCGGATTGGTGGCCACGATTCCCGGCTTGACTGCCACTGAGGCGGATGCCGGGTGGGTCCGGGTCCGTCTTGATGCGCAGGCCCCGCGTGAGGCAGGCAGCGAGGCCTATTGCCTGAAGGTGACGGCCGGCGGGGTGGAGATCACGGCGCGTACGGCGGTCGGCGCGCGGTGGGGGCTGGTCACGCTGGTCCAGTTGTTGCGGGCCTGCCCGGAAACGATTCCTTGTTTGCTGATTGAGGACGCGCCGGCTTTTGCCGAGCGCGGTTTCATGTTGGACATTTCGCGCGACCGTGTGCCGACCCAGGAGACGTTGTACAGCCTGGTTGACCAGATGGCGTTGCTCAAGCTCAACCATTTGCAGTTGTACACGGAGCACACCTTCGCTTATGCCGGTCACGAGGTGGTATGGCGCAATGCGGATCCAGTCACGCCCGGGGAGATGCGGGCCCTGGATGCGTATGCCCTGGCGCGGGGCGTGGTGTTGACCGCAAACCAGAATAGTTTCGGGCATTTCGAGCGCTGGTTGTGTCATCCCGGATATATGCAGCTAGCCGAGATCGCCGAGCCGTGGACGTATGCGCCGTGGGGTGATTGCTGGCGGGATCCCAGCACGCTCTGCCCGCTGGATCCCGGCAGCATAGCCCTGGTTGAGGACCTGTTCCGTCAACTCTTCCCCTGTTGTTCGGGTAAATATGCCAACATTGGTGGTGACGAACCGGTGGACCTGGGCGAAGGGCGCAGTCGCGCCGCCTGTGCCGAGCGCGGTCGCGGCCGGGTGTTCAGTGATTACCTTGGCCAGGTTTTGCGCGTCGCCCAGAAGCTGGGCAAGCGGCCGCAGTTCTGGTGTGATCCGCATCCGAATGAGGATAACAGCCTGCTGAAGGATCTTGCGGTGTTGGTGTGGGGGTACGGGCAGCAGGAGGATTTTGCGTCACGGCTGAAGGTTCATGCCGCCGCCGGGCGTGAAGTCTGGGTGGCTCCGGGAACGAACAATTGGAGCAGTTACACCGGTCGTACGGATGCACGCCGTGGGAACCTGGCTTGTGCGGCAGTTCAGGGGCTTGCCGCCGGCGCGGTCGGGTTGCTCAATACGGAGTGGGGTGATAACGGGCACCGGCAGCAATGGCCGTTGGCCCTGATTGGCATGGCTGATGGGGCGCAGGCGGCCTGGGGTGGCGATAACCAGTTTGATGATGATGCCGCCGGTTTGCAGGTGTTTGGTTCAGCCGGGTTGGGGCGTTGGCTGGCGGCGCTCGGCATGGTGGACCGGAAGGTAGTGTTTGGCTACGGATCGTCCTCGTTCAATGATGGCAATGCGGGGTGGGGCAACGACGCCGATGTGGCGTCGATTCCTGCCTGGGAAGAGGCGGCGGCCAGGTTTGCTGAATTGGAGAGGAGCCTCCCTGCCGTGGGTGGCCGGGTCGAGGAGGAATGCCGGTTGGCGGTGGGATTGGCCCGTTTCGCGGCCGATCGCGCTGTGCGGCGGCGGCAGGACAGCAGTTCCGGCATCAAGTTGGAATTCCGGCGGCGCCTGGCCCCGCTGTGCGCGGCGTACAGGCGCCAATGGCTGGCCCGGAGCCGCTACGGCGGACTGGAAGACAGCTATACGAAGGTGAAGTCCTTGTTGGGTTAGAACGGAAAAACCCCCGTAAATCCAGCCATTTCTGGCGTTGGAATTGTATAGTCAATAGTGAGGCAGGCCACTAGCGTGGAACGACCTTTTCCGGAAAAGATGAGGCTGGAGATGATTGCGTGAACGCCCTTCCCATATTTGAACTCGAGCCGGCACTGGTGAGAGTTTGTGCAGGCAAAAATACCCGGCTTATCATTCAGGCTCCCACCGGTTCCGGTAAATCCACCCAGATTCCACAGATGCTTCTAGACCGGGGGTTGGTACCCGCCGGCAGTCAGATTGTGATTCTCCAGCCCCGGCGCCTGGCGGCCCGGTTGTTGGCCACGCGTGTGGCCTCGGAGCGGAACTCGACGATCGGCAGGGAAGTGGGCTACCAGGTCCGTTTCGAAAACAGGATCAGTGCCGATACCCGGATTGTCTTTGTCACGGAGGGCATTCTGCTGCGGCGCCTGATCAGTGATCCGGAACTCTCCAGCGTGGGGGCGATTATCTTCGACGAATTCCACGAGCGGCATTTGTTCGGCGATATCACCCTGGCCCGCGCCCTCCAATTGCAGAAGACCTTGCGGCCCGATCTGCGGTTGCTTGTCATGTCGGCAACGTTGGATAAAACCGCCCTGGAGCAGTATCTCGCGCCCTGCACGGTATTACGCTCCGAGGGGCGCATGTACCCGGTTCGCATGGAATATCTCCCCAAGCCGGTCGATAGCGCGAGAATTCCGATCTGGGAGACGGCGGCATCGGAAACGGCGCGGTTACTGGCTCAGGAACGGACTGGTGATATTCTGGTCTTTATGCCGGGCTCCTATGAGATTCAGCGGACCATACAAGCCTTGAACGTTCGTCCTGAAACCAGGGGCTGCTCAATTTGTCCTTTGCACGGAGAGTTGGCACCGCGGGAGCAGGATGCCGCCGTGGCACCCGGCGAGCGCCGCAAAATTATTGTTTCCACCAATGTCGCGGAAACCTCACTGACTATTGAAGGCGTACGGCTGGTGGTGGATGGTGGCCTGGCCCGTGTTGCCCGCTTTGATCCCTATCGTGGCATTGACACGTTGTGGATTGAGAAAATTAGCCAGGCCTCGGCGGATCAGCGCGCCGGCCGTGCCGGCCGCATGGCGCCCGGTGTGTGTGTAAGGCTTTGGACGGAGCGGGAACACTGTGAGCGGCCACCCCGTGAAATTCCCGAGATCCGCCGCGTGGATCTGGCGGAAACCCTGCTGATGCTGAAGGCGGCCGGCTGTCCGGATGCCGGAAAGTTTCCCTGGTTCGAGCCGCCTGAGGATCGGGCTTTGACGCGGGCGGAAACCCTGTTGCGTGATCTGGGTGCTGCGGATGAGAAGACGGGCGACATTACCGGGGTTGGACGGGGCATGCTGGCCTTTCCCTTGCATCCCCGGTATGCCCGCATGCTGATGGCGGCGGAGACCGTGGGCCGGGTCCGGACGGTGGCGCTGATTGCGGCCATGACGCAGGAACGCGGGCTATTGGTCAAGCGCACCGACTCCCAGGTCGAGGAACAGCGTGACCGGCGACTGGGTGATGAAGTGCTGTCCGATTTCTTTCAGCTCATGCGGGCCTGGAGCGAAGCGGAGGCGCATGATTACAATGTGGATTATTGCCGGGGCCTTGGGATTCACGCCGGGGTGGCGCGTCAGGCTGGCCGGCTTTATGAGATGTTCTGCCGCATAGCGGAGGGGCAGGGACTGTCCATGGAGCCGGAGATTGTGGCGGATGACGCGGTCCGGCGTTGTGTGCTCGCCGGGTTTGCCGATCAGGTGGCGCGCCGGCTGGATGGCGGCACTCTGCGCTGTGAACTTGTCCATGGCCGGCGTGGCGTCTTGGAACGTGCCAGTGTCGTGCGTAAAAGTAATTTTGTGGTGGCGGCTGAAGTCCGTGAGGTTGAAAGCGGTTTTGCCAAAAAGCCCGCCCCCACTGGCGCCAAAGGCGACATGGATGTGCTGCTCTCGCTGGTGACGGCGATTGAGCCCGAATGGTTGGAAGCCTTGTTCCCGGGCTCGGTGCGGGAAGAGACCCAGGTGCGCTTTGATGACTCCCGGCGTGTGATTGCCGAGCGCGGCCGCTTTTATCATGACCTGGTGCTTGAAATGAAGCGTGGCGGAAATCCGCCGGAGGGGGAGGCCGCCAGTCTGCTGGCGGATGAAATTGAAGCGGGCCGCTGCACGTTGAAGCATTGGACCGAAGAGGTGGACCAGTGGCTGTTGCGGGTGAACCTGTTGCGGAAGTGGTGTCCGGAGCTTGAGTTGCCGGAGATCACGGCGGAAGACCGGCGCCTGATGTTGGAAGAGATTTGCATGGGCGCGTTCAGCGTGAAGGAAGTGAAGGAGCGGCCTGTTTTCCCCGTGGTGAAAAATTGGTTGGACGGGCGCAAGCAGGCGTTGCTTGAGAAACAGGTGCCGGAGCGCTTGGATCTGCCTGGCGGGCGGAAAGTAAAAGTTCTTTATTCCGAGAGCAATCCGCCGACGATTGCAGCGCGGATACAGGACCTTTACGGTGTGGAGGAGAGCATACGCATTGCGATGGGCCGCCAGTTAGTGACAATTCAGGTGCTGGCGCCGAATTACCGTCCAGTGCAGGTCACCTCTGATCTGACGACTTTCTGGCGGGAGGGGTACCCCAAGGCGAAAAAGGAACTTCAGCGGAAATACCCGAAACACAAGTGGGTGTGATCCGGGTCAGGGCTGAACCCGGACCAGTAAAAAATCCTGCCGGGCGCGATCCACCCTGATCGTCAAACTCAGGTCACCTTGTATATTAAGCATACCACGTGCCTAAACAGGGTGCGGGCGGGGTTTGACAAAGTCCTTACACTC
>JBAXDB010000047.1:0-17811 GCA_037141135.1 bacterium
AGAATGCGCTGTGTGACTTCTGCCAGAAGATTGTCACGTTGATCCTCAGGGAATAGCCCGACAGCTAAGGTGATGATGCCTGCGCTTTTGCTCATGCATTTTGAAAGCACGTTTGCTCTGTCGCCGGAATCGGTGGGGAGGTCGTTGATAGCCTTCTCGATGGAATCAAAGCATTGCTCCAGTGACAGCCGTTTCTTGGCCGTGTCAAATTCCCGTTGAAGGAACGCCTCGGCATCCCGTTTGACGGTGGTTTTGGTGGACTTCCATACTGGCTTGCCGTCAACCATATACCGGGCGAACCAGTAAGGTGACCCTGCTCGTTTTACGACTGTTGCCATTTTGCACCGACCTTTCGTCTCTTGTGGTATCTGGCGGGATAATAGCAGCAAAAGAGGTAGCCTGAAAAGAAAAATGGTAGCAATAGTGGTAGCAAACCGCGCCTTGCGAGGTCGTTATTTTGCGCGCCGTCTTGCGTAAGTCTTTGATTGTGAATGGCGCGCCTGACAGGAGTCGAACCTGTAATCTTCTGATCCGAAGTCAGATGCCTTGTCCATTAGGCTACAGGCGCACATTAAGCAACCCATCCAAGTAGGGGGCGTATGTTGGCGGGTTAAATGATGTGAGTCAAGCTTGAGTTCGCAGCGGTTAGGCTCTATCATCCCTGATTGTTTTATTTAGCCATCAACCATTAACCCTTAATCATTGTTTTAAACCTATGGCACCTCAATTTGTTTTTCAGACACAGAATCTGACCAAGATGTATAACGACAAGACGGTGTTTCAGGATATCAGTCTGTCATTTTATTACGGGGCGAAAATCGGAATTGTGGGGGAGAATGGTTCCGGCAAAACCAGTCTTCTGCGTATTCTGGCAGGACTGGACAATGATTTTATGGGGACTGCCACCCTGGGCAAGGGGATGCGGGTAGGGTATGTGCCGCAGGAGCCGCAGCTCAATCAGGCCAAGACGGTGCGCCAGAATCTTGAGGAGGCCCTGGAGCCGGTTCATGCCCTGATAAGGCGTTATGACGAGGTGGCCGACAAGATGGGTGAGAAACTCCCCAAGCCCGAGATGGATAAGCTCATGGACGAAATGGGGCGGCTTCAGGATCAGATTGACAGCATGGATGCCTGGGAAGTGGACCGGCTGGTGGATGTGGCGTCGGATGCGCTGGTACTGCCTCCCGATGATGCGGATGTGACCAAGTTGTCCGGGGGTGAGCGTCGCCGTGTGGCGCTTTGCAAAGTTCTGCTTGAAAAGCCGGATATGCTGCTGCTTGATGAGCCGACCAATCATTTGGATGCCGAGACTGTGTCGTGGCTGGAAACAACGTTGCGTGAATATCATGGCACGGTCATTATCGTCACTCATGACCGTTATTTCCTGGATCATATCACCAAGTGGATTTTGGAACTGGACAACGGGCGGGGAATTCCCTTCGAAGGCAACTACACCTCCTGGCTCAAGCAGAAGGCCGAACTGCTGCGGCAGGTGGAGAAGAAGGAGAGCCAGCGGCAGAAAGTGCTGGCCAACGAATTGGAATGGCTTGGTACTTCTGCGCTGGGCCGGCGCACGAAAAGTCAGGCACGTATTTCCCGTTACGAGGAGCTCTCCAGCGAACGGTTCGAGGCGCGGAAAGATGATA
The DNA here is from genome assembly GCA_037141135.1 of bacterium. Classification (GTDB taxonomy): domain Bacteria; phylum Verrucomicrobiota; class Kiritimatiellia; order CAIKKV01; family CAITUY01; genus JAABPW01. Next base: position 1,647 of record JBAXDB010000047.1, read on the forward strand.
TCTCCATCCAGATTGTCCCCGGCCCCCATTTGGGGAACAAGGTGGTGATTCTGGATGACGTGACCAAGGGCTATGAGGGCGTGAAGCTGCTGGATCAGGTGTCATTCAATCTGCCACGTGGCGCCGTGGTGGGTGTGGTGGGGCCGAACGGCTGCGGGAAGACGACCCTGTTCCGTATGCTGGTGGGTCAGGAGCAGCCTGACAAAGGTACTGTGACCATTGGTGAAAGCGTCGTATTGTCCTATGTGGATCAGCATCGTGATGCGTTGCGTGATGATCTTACCGTGTTTGAAGAGATCACGAATGGACGGGAAGAGGTGGAGATGGGGGATCGCACGATGAATTCGCGCGCTTATCTGTCGCGGTTCAATTTTCGTGGTGCCCAGCAGCAGAAAAAAGTAGGGAAACTTTCCGGAGGTGAGCGGAATCGAGTGCATTTGGCCAAGATGTTGCGGAGAGGCGGCAACGTGTTGCTGCTCGATGAGCCCACCAACGACTTGGATGTGAATACCATGCGTGTTCTGGAAGAGGCGATCATGGAGTTTCCAGGTTGCGCCATGGTTATCAGCCACGATCGTTATTTTTTAGACCGCATTTGTACCCACCTGCTTATTTTTGAAGGCGACGGCAAGCTGCGGTGGTTTGAAGGTAATTTTGCTGACTATGAGGAGAAGGTGCTGGCCGGCAATACGGAACGACTGCTGCATCGGCGTGGCAAATACAAGAAGCTTGCGTTGCGGTAGGGCCTATCTTTTTCTTGGCGTCCAGAAGCGTGGTGGAGTATTCTTATGACCGTGAAAACGAACTCAAAATTTATCGTACGCAATGCAGGCTTTACGGATGCGGAGGGGATCTACAGCCTGATTAAGGCCTATCCCAAGGAATTGCTGCCGCGTCCCATTTCCGATATTGCCGAAAATATCGACCGGTTTATTGTCTGTGAGAAAAATGGCCATATTGTGGGTACAGTGTCCTGGTCAATTCTACCCGAAATAGGCCATGCCCGCCACCCATCTGTCGAAATAAAGTCGCTTTCAGTCAAGAGCACCCAGCGGAAACATGGAGTGGGCCGGATGCTGGTGCAGGCCGCTGTCGAACGGATTCAGGTCCTGAAACCATCGCAGTTGATTGTTTTGACCTTTACGCCCGGCTTCTTTGCCAAGCTGGGTTTTCGCGAGGTCCCGAAGGCGTCGTTGATGCATAAACTATATATGGGTTGCATCAATTGTGCGAAATACGACTCTCCCTTTACCTGTCCTGAAGTCGCCATGGCGATGGACGTTTGACCCAGCTGCCTATGACGCCATTTGTTCATCTCCACGTGCATACCGAATACAGCATGCTGGATGGGGCCTGCCGCATCAAGGACATCGCCACCGCTGCTCAAGCCATGCAGATGCCGGCGCTGGCGATAACGGACCATGGGGTTATGTATGGGGCGGTTCCCTTCTATGAGGCCACCCGGGACAAAGGGGTCAAGCCGATTATCGGGTGTGAGGCCTATGTGGCGCCCGGCAGCCGCTTTGACCGGAAAACCGAAAACTCTGCGAAATCTCATGCCAATCATCTGGTATTGCTGGCCAAGAATGAAACGGGATATCGCAATCTGGTCCGGTTGATCAGCGCGGCCCATCTGGAAGGCTTTTATTACAAGCCCCGTATTGATCATGAAATCCTTGCCAAGTACTCCAGCGGCCTGATCGGGCTTACGGCTTGTCTAAAGGGGGAAATTCCCGAACGTTTGAGGGACGATGATGAGGCGGGTGCCTTCGAGCTGGCGGGGATCTATTCGGACATTCTCGGCAAGGATAATTTCTATCTTGAAGTTCAGGATCATCTGATGCCGGAGCAGCGCAAAGTCAACAAGGCGCTGGTGGCGATGGCCAAAAAGATGGGGTTGGGCCTGGTTGCGACCAATGATGCCCATTATCTGAAGCGCGAACATGCCGCGGCCCATGAAGTTATGCTGTGTCTCCAGACTCAGACGGTCATGAGTGATCCCAAACGCATGAAATACCCGTCTTCGGAGTTTTACTTCAAGAGTGGTGATGAGATGGCGGTAATTTTTCAGGATCTGCCAGAAGCCATAACCAATACGCTGAAAATAGCGGAATGCTGTAATTATGAATTTGACTTTGGCGGGCTTCATTTTCCGCTCTTCAAGGTTCCGCCCGAGATCACGCAAAAGGAATTTCTGCTCAACTTATGCCACAAGGGCTTGCTGAAGCGGTATGGAGTTCAGGCTCTCGCCCATCCGAAAAATGAGCGTGAAAAGGAACTCGTGACGCGGTGTTTGTATGAGCTTTCCATCATCGAGAAAATGGGGTTCATCAATTACTTCCTGGTGGTTTGGGATTTCATCCATTTTGCAAAGACTCAGGGGATTCCCGTGGGGCCCGGGCGCGGCTCCGGCGCGGGAAGTCTGGTGGCTTATCTGCTTGAAATCACAGGTATTGACCCCATTCGTTATGATCTGATTTTTGAGCGCTTTCTGAACCCTGAGCGGATATCACCTCCGGACTTCGATATTGATTTCTGCCAGACCCGCCGCGGGGAGGTCATTGAATACGTAAAGGACAAGTATGGGCGGGAAAACTGTGCCCAGATCATCACCTTCGGATCGCTGGGGGCCAAGACGGTGATTCGCGATATCGGACGCGCCTTGGAATTGCCTTATTCCGAGTGTGACCGGTTGGCGAAGATGATTCCGGATGATCCCAAGATTACGCTTGCCAAGGCTTTGGAGTTGAATCCCGAATTCAAAAAAGCTTCGGTAACGGAACCACATTGCACGCAAATCCTGGAATACGGAGTGGTGCTGGAGGGCTTGTTGCGCAATGCCGGTACGCATGCGGCCGGCGTTGTGATCGGTGAAAAACCACTGATTGAGATTGTCCCGCTGACCCTGGATAAAGAGGATCAGGTCATTACGCAATACGCCATGGATCCGATCGGCAAGATCGGGCTGCTGAAGATGGATTTTCTGGGATTGAAGACCCTGACGGTCATTCAGGAGGCGGTGGAGTTGGTAAAGATATCCCGGGGTGTGAGTGTGGATATTGAGGCCATTCCCATGGATGACCCGAAGACTTTTGAGTTGCTTCAGCGCGGTGATACCGTGGGGGTGTTCCAGTTTGAAAGCGGGGGTATGCGCGACAATTTGCGCAAATTGTGCCCTACGATCATTGACGAGATCATTGCCATGAATGCCCTCTACCGGCCGGGCCCGATGCAGTTCATCGACAGCTTCATCAACCGGAAGCATGGGCGGGAAAAAACTGAATTTGGCCACCCGCTCCTTGAGCCGATTCTCAAGGGGACCTACGGCTATATGATCTATCAGGAGCAAGTCCAGCGGGTCTCGAATGTGCTGGCCGGATTTTCTCTCGCGATGGGTGATAATCTCCGCCGTGCCATCTCCAAGAAGAAGGCCGGCGAAATGGCCAAGATGCGTGAGAAATTCATTGAGGGGTGCGCCAAAACAAACAAGATTCCGGCGGCCAAGGCCCAGGAAATCTATGACATGATCGAGAAGTTTGCGGATTATGGGTTCAATAAATCCCATAGCGCGGCCTACAGTGTGGTCGCCATGCAAACCGCCTACCTGAAGGCGCATTATCCTGAAGAATTCATGTCTGCGCTGCTCTCCAGTGAAATGGGAAACATGGATAAAATTCCCACATTCGTGGTTGAATGCCGGGCGATGGGCTTGGAGATTCTCGCTCCTCACATTAACGAAAGCGAAGTTCGATTCAGCCCTAGAACGGGGGCAGTCCGGTATGGACTTGCGTCCATCAAGAATGTGGGGGAAGGGGCCTGTCGTGAGATTGTGGCGGAGCGTAAACGGAACGGTCCCTACAAGGGCCTGATGGACTTCTCCCGACGGTTCCAAGGACAGGTCATCAATAAGAAGGTCGTTGAAAGTTTGATCAAGGCGGGCGCCTTTGATTTCCCGGGCAGTGACCGGGCCCGGTTGTTTGGGGGAATTGATTTTGCCTTGAACCGGGCCAATGCGGCCGCTCGCGATAAGGCGTCGGGACAAGGCAGCTTGTTTGATCTCATGCCGGTCGAACCACAAATTACCGCGGATGACGGTTCTTTACCCCCTGCGGATAAATGGTCTGAGGGGCAGCTTCTGGCCCAGGAGCGTGAATTGCTTGGCATTTATATGAGCGGACATCCCCTAAGCCAGTATTCCAGGCTTTTGGAACGTTATCAGTTGACCAACGTGGAGGGGTTGAAAAAAATAAAATCGGGGGAGCAGACCCGGATAGGGGGCCTGATTTCCGAGTTGGTGCCCCGCATGACCAAAAAGAAGGAGCCTATGGCTGTCCTGAAGCTGGAGGATCTGGATGGTAGCGTCGAGGTGGTTGTTTATCCTGATGCCTATTTGGAGTACAAGCCTGTTTTGGCACAGGATCAGGCGGTGATGCTCTGCGGGGATGTCCGTCTGGATGAGGAGAACAGGCTCCGCATCATAGCCAGTGAAGTCTATCCGCTGAAAGACGCACCAACTTTGTTTGTTGAAAAATTCAGTCTGCACTTGACGGCCGGACGCGTAAGTGAGGATCCTTCGATTCTGGAGAAAGTCCGGGATGTTCTTGAACTCCATCCCGGGCAGACCATGGTTCATTTGTGTCTGGAATATCAATCGGGGGAAAAGGTGTTTCTTGACACCAGCAGTCATTATAAGGTCACCTGTGACGAAGCCCTGATTCAGGAGTTGGAGCATATCCTCGGAGAGGATATGGTGTATGTGAAAGTGACCAAAACGCCGTGCCGGAAACCGAAGCGGGAGTCACTCTGGAAAAAAGAATCTAATTTTAACCGTACGGGATAAACTGCCATGGAGCCTGCAATCAACAAGGTGTCTGCCTATTATCTCAGAACCCCTGATGGGACTGTCTATGGTCCGGTTGATATTGTCACGTTATGTATCTGGGCCACGGATGCGCGTGTCATTCCCGGTTGTGAGTTATCGGAGAAGCAGGATGTCTGGTTCCCGGTAGAGAAGATTACGGAACTCAGGCTGAACTGGTCGGTTCAATTTTCAGATGGTGCCGTTTATGGTCCGCTTAATCTTCTGGCCATCCGGGTGCTGGCGGAAGAAAATTCAATTCCGGCCGGAGTCAGATTAAGTGAGTTGGGATCAGGACGGACGGCTGTTCTTGATGATTCGATTATGTCCCTCATGGTGGAGGAGTTTCACCAAATGCTGGCGGGGTGCGGCGCCTTGATGAGCACGACCCTCGGGGCTTTGCAGGGAGCGCATCGGGTGGCGTTGAGTGAGGTGCAGGAGCGTAGTTCCCGGCTCGTGAGTGTGCAGACCAGTTTGGAGAATGCCGAGAAGGATCTGGCAACCTCACTAATGGTAAATGAGGCATTGTCTCATCAATTGAAAGAGATCCGGACTTTACTCCAGAATAAGGAGACGCTGGTCCGTAATCTGGAGTCGGTCTCGGCCCAAGGCAAAATTCAGGCCGAGACGCAGGCGGCCGGATTGCGCGCCAAAGTGGCAGCACTGGAGAAAGAATTACAGGAAACGCAGCAGCGTGCGGACCGTCTTTCAGTCCAAATGGCCGAAGCGAAAGAGGGTGCTCAAAAAGTTCTGCTCGAAGAGCGTGCTGCTTTGTTGAAAGAGGCGCAAAGCGCCCTGCAAGGCAAGGAAACGCAGCTCCGGCAACTGGAGTCGGCCTTGGCGGAGGCCAAGATGCAGGCCGGGGCCCGTGAGAGTGAACTGCGTTCCATGGTTGCCATTAAGGAAAAAACTTTGCGGGAGATGCAGCAGCGTGCAGACTTTCTGGCCGCCCAACTGGTTCAAGTTCAAGAGGCGTCGCAAAAGGCCCTGTTGGAAGGGCGTGCTGCAGTCCTGAAAGAGTCCCAGAATGCGTTGCAGAACAAAGAGACGCTGATCCAGCAACTCAAATCCACCCTGGCCCATGGCCAGATTCAGGCCGAGACCAAGGCAAATGAACTGCGCTCCAAAGAGACTGTGCTGGAGAAATCCCTGCAGGAGGCGCAGCAACGTGAAGATCTTTTGGTCGCCCAACGGTTGCAAGTCCAAGAGGATTATCAGGCTTTGCTGAAAGAATCCGCCAGGAAAGAAAAGGAATTATTGGAAAAGCTCGCGCAGATTGAAAGAAATGAGCGGAAGCAGGATGGTGCCAAGCAGGGTGCTGTGGTTGAGACAGAGGTGATCCAGACCGAGGTGCTTGAGGCCGAAACGCTTGGACCGGAGGAGAGTGGGAAATGGGCGGCCTCATCGGGTTACGGGCAAAAAACCCAGTCTGCTGGTCGACAAGAGGAGCAGGCGAATAAGTCCGGAATCTTGAATAGTGTTGAGGCCAGACTCCAGATTGAGTTGAGGCAGTGGGAAGCGTTGAAACGAGAGCAGGAAAACCAAAAGAGAACCGGCGGGAAGTGGTTCGGGCGGAAATAATTATGACAGACAGTAAACATAGTTCAGATACCGGTGACCGTGGTGTTGAGGGTCTTACTGAAGTCTTGCGATTGCAGGCTGAAGCCCTCTCGCGGATTTCAGAGCGGATGGCCGGGATGAATCAGGCTGCCGGGAAATCGCAGCCTCCGCTTCCAGGCAAAGATCATCATGATGAAGGTGTGAATCTTCCCGTGCTGGCTGGAGATCCGTCTCTGAGTGAGGAATCATTGCCGGTCCTGAATTCGTTCAAACAATTTCTGGAGCAGGAGCGCCGGCGCGGACGCAAGCGCTTTATGTGGGGGCTTCTTGGATTTACTGTGGTGTTCTCCAGCGTACTGGCTGTCATTGTTTGGACGAACAGCGAGCGGGTTCATGCCCTCAAAACGGATATTCTGAGAAACAGCACACGTTTGGATCGCTCCCAGCAGGACGCGGAAGTTGAACTGAGAAAAGTGGCCGACAAGACGGCGCAATCGGTAGCGAAGAATGCGGCGGCCATGCGTTCTGATATCACGCGCAATATTCTGTGGGCGCATTCGACGCTTGCGTCAAACATGACAACCGAATTGACAGACCGTGACAGTGAGATTACGCGGTTAAAGGAAAAGGTCTCAACGCTGGAAGTGGAGAACACCCTCTTGACACGGCAGGTAGCTGAATTATTCCAGCGGGTTCAAATTATTGAAACGGATTATCTCGATAATCTGGAGCGTCCGTTGACTGAAGGCCGTAGTCCTGATTTGGACGCAATAGGGCGTAACGCCTCAAATGCAATTCCTGCTGCCGTACGGTCAGCTCCCCTGACGATCAATTCAGCCCGCTACGGGCGGTCCATGCAGATGCGGGTGCCGAAAGAATAAAAAGTTGTTAAGTCGTTGAGTTGTTAAGTTGTTGAGAATTGAGGAGCCACAGGGCCTTCTCATCCTAACAACTTGACAACCTGACAACTTAACAACTTTTAACCAGCTTTGATTACTGGGCGGCGGGGGCAGCGTCTTTTTCGGCCATAGCCGCACGGCGGCTAAGCTTGACGCGACCCTTTTCATCGATTCCGATGCACTTGACCCACATCTGGTCACCCACCTTGCACACATCCTCAACATTCCGGACGTGACAATCCGCAAGTTCGCTGATGTGGACCAGACCATCGCGGCCGGGGAAGATTTCGACGAAACAGCCGAACTTCGTGATTCCGGTCACAATCCCGTCATAAATGGCGCCTTCTTCCGGTTCCGCGGTAATCATATTGATTTCGCGCAGGGCCAGTTGCATGCCTTCTTCCTTGCTGCTGAAGACCTTTACGACGCCGTCGTCGTTGATGTCGATTTGTGCACCGCTGAGTTCTACAATGCGGCGGATGTTTTTACCGCCGGGTCCGATCAGTTCACCGATTTTATCAATCGGGATGTTGACGACCGTGATTCGCGGGGCATGGGGTGACAGATCGTCACGCGGCTTGGCAATTACGCTTTCCATGTAGTCGAGGATCTGCATGCGCGCAGCGCGGCACTTTTCAAACGCCGCCTCAACCAGGTTCCACTCCAGGCCCCGGATTTTGAGGTCGAGTTGGAAGCCGGTGATGCCCTTGCGGGTGCCGCCCACCTTGAAGTCCATATCGCCGCAATGATCCTCGTCACCGAGAATATCCACGACAAGTTTAGCTTTGCCGGGAGCCGTGAAGAGGCCGCAGGAAATGCCTGCCACCGGGTTGGTGATCGGTACGCCCGCATCCATCAACGCCAGTGTGCCCACACAGATGCTGGCCATGGAGCTTGATCCATTAGAGCCCATGATGTCCGACAGCAGCCGGATGGTGTAGGGATAGTCCTGTGGAATGACTTCAGCCAAAGAACGTTCAGCGAGGTTGCCGTGTCCTATTTCCCTGCGCCCGGGAGCACCGAAGCGGCCGGTCTCGCCGACGCTGTAGGGCGGGAAGTTATAATGCAACATGAAGGACTTTGAGGTGGGGCCGCCGGTAATGGCGTCCATATCCTGGGCATCCTTGTTGGTTCCGAGAGTGACGGTGCCGAGCGCGTGGGTTTCGCCGCGGCCGAAGAAGGCCGAGCCGTGAACGCGCGGAAGCAGTCCCACCTTGGCAAATAACGGACGGACGTCGTTCTCGCCGCGACCGTCGATGCGTTTACCGCGTTCCAGGACGTTTTCACGAACGACCGCAATGCTCAACTCATCCATGGTGGCGCGGAACTGTTCCTTGGTGATGGCGGGAAAGGCTTCTGTAAGCTTGGCTTTCAGGCCATCCTTGATTTTAGCCACGGCGGCATTGCGTTCCTGTTTGCCTGCAATCAGATAGGCCTGGGACAGGGCGTCACCAGCCAATTTGCGCGCGGCGTCGATCAGCGTGGTGTCGGCGGGAGGCTCAACAATCACCTTTTCGGGAAGGCCGGCCAAACGGCGGAGTTCAAGCTGGGCATCAATCAGCTTCACGCACTGTTCGTGCGCGAAACGCATGGCAGCCACCAGGTCGGCTTCCGAAAGTTCCTTGGCATCCCCCTCGATCATGGTGGGGGTATTGCGATTGCCGGCATACACCAGGTCCAAATCGCTCTGCTCACGTTCCAGAACGGTGGGGTTGGCCACGAACTTGCCATTGACGCGACCCACGCGCACTCCGGCAATAGGGCCGTGAAACGCCAGATCGGAGAGCGTCAGGGCTGTGCTTGCACCAACGATGTTCAACACATCGGCGGCGTTTTCGCCGTCAGCGGAAAGCAGCGTGCCTACCAGTTGGACATCATTCCGGCAACTCTCGGCGAAGAGCGGACGGATGGGGCGATCGGTGAAGCGGGCGGCCAGAATCTCATTCTCGGAGGGGCGGCTTTCGCGCTTGAAAAACCCGCCAGGAAATTTTCCGGCGGCGGAGAAACGTTCGCGATATTCCACCTGCAAGGGGAAATAGTCGATTCCTTCGCGGGGTGATTCTGAGGCGCAAGCGGTCGAGAGGATGATGGTGTCACCGAGACGAACTGTTGCCGCACCTTTGGCTTGAAGGGCCAGCAGGCCTGTTTCAAGGGTGATTATTTTGTCGCCAATGGCGACCGATACTGAAACTTCTTTCATGATGTCTTTCTGGAATGGTAGTTTTACAGGCATAACTAATCCGCCCTGTGCGAGGCACAAAACGGAAAGTCGACAGCCTGATTGCGGACTGGCATTAACGACGGAGTTTAAGACGTTTGATAACGTCCTGGTAAACGGATTCGTCCTTGGTCTTCATATAATTGAGCAAACGACGACGTGCACTTACCATTTTGAGGAGACCATAACGGGAGCTATGATCCTTTTTGTGGAGTTTCAGGTGCTCGGTGAGTTCTTCAATCCGGCGTGTCAACAAGGCAACCTGAACTTCAGATGAACCGGTATCTTTTCCGTGTCTCCTAAATTCCTTCTGAACTGTGCTCTTCTCTTTTGAATCCATACTGTATTTGAGCCCTATTCCCTTTCTTTTCTTAATTTCTACTCTTATTTGTTGGAGGCACTATAATCTCGGGGTGCCACTTTTGTAAAGTACCGATCCATAATTTCTTTACAGATGAGGAAGTCAGTATTTTGCGGGCTTTGATCTCATCCCGCCGGATCTGCTGAACCAGGGCTTGGAGATCATGGAACTTCTTCTCATTTCGGAGTTTACGCATAAAAAAAACTTCAAGTTGGCGACCATAAAGCTTTTGTTTCGTATCGAAAAGGTGGACCTCGAGCAGGTTCTTTTTGACAGGCGCAACGGTGGGGTGAACCCCGAAATTAACGATTCCCGGGAAGGTTTTACCGTTAATAATGGCTTGTATCGCGTAAATTCCAGTGGGCGGGTGGACTTCATTGCAGGGTTCAATATTAGCCGTTGGATAGCCGATTTTACGTCCGATCCGGTTGCCGTGCCGGACGGTTCCGAGAATGCTGTATGGGCGACCGAGAAGGAGGGTGGATTCCGCGATTTTCCCGGCGGCAATGGTATTCCGGATCCTCGTGCTGGATATTGGTTGCCCCTTCCGCCGGACGGCCTCAACCTGATGAATGGAAAGGCCCGGATGGTGTGCCGCCCAATCGCATAGCATCTGGTGATTCCCCTGGCCGTTGTGCCCAAAGCGCCAGTCATGCCCCATGAAAATAGCCGCGAGGGTGGGAATACCGCGGTCAAGTTTTTGCAGAAATGCGGACGCCGGAATGGATGCAAATTTGCGATTAAAGGGAATCAGAAGGCAACCATCCAGGCCGAATATATCCAATAATTGCAGTTTGTGAGGGGAGGTGGTCAACATGCGGGGGGCGGCGTCAGGATTCAAGATCTGCAGCGGGTGCGGATCGAAGGTCATGGCCCAGGCTTCCCCGCCAATTTTGCGGGCATGTGCGATGGTTCGGCTTAGTACGTTCTGATGCCCGGGATGAACTCCATCGAAAAAGCCAACCGCAAGGCAGATGGGGCGCTTGCAGTCGCGTAATTCGGATATGTGCCGGGCAATTTTCATCTCAGACGTCCTGAATGACGCCCCCAAGTGAATGAAGGGGTATCACCACATTCAGCAGATCCACCTGTTGCATGGACAGCAATTGATCCATGGTGACGGCTTGGTTGACGCTATAGCCGGCAGATTCTGTGCGGCGAAGCTGTGAAAGATGTGCTCCCACGCCCAGTGCTTCTCCAATGTCGTGGCAGAGGGTCCGGACATAGGTGCCCTTGCTGCAGCGGAGGACGAATGTTCCGCAGGGAGGGGTATATTCCAGCAGCCGGAAGTCGTAGAGATGGATAAAGCGGGGTTTTCGCTCGATTTCCTCGCCTTTCCGGGCAAGTTTATATAGCGGAACGCCCGACATCTTGATCGCTGATACCATGGGTGGGATTTGAAACATATCGCCCTTGAATTTTGAAATGGCTTCTTCAAGCTGGGCGCGGGTGATCATTGAGGGGTCGGTTTCTTTCAGGACAACGCCTTCCGCGTCCTGCGAATCCGTGGTTACGCCCAGCGTAATGGTGCCCTCGTAGGTTTTATCGGAGGACATAAAGCGATTGGAGACCCGGGTGCCACGGCCCAGAAGGATGACCAGCAGGCCGGTTGCGGCGGGGTCAAGGGTGCCGCCATGGCCGACCTTCTTTAAATTGAAATGGCGGCGGATTTTATATACGACATCGTGGGAAGTCGGGCCGGCCGGCTTGTCGACCAGCAAAATTCCGTCAAACGGGTCAGTGCGGTTCATGCCGATTCCGTTGTGTCCGGCTCATCCCGGGTGGCGGAGGGCGTCGACTCGTCCTGCGCTTCTGTTGGGGCGGGTATTTTGGATAGAATATCCAGCACACGATCCCCCTGTTCAATGGAGGTATCCAGGACAAAAGTGAGCCGGGGCGTATATTTCAGAATGACCGCTTTGGCCACTTCCGTTTGGATGTCTGCGTGCAAGTGTTGAAGCTGACGCAGCATTTTGCGCCGCTCATGCTCGTGGCCCCTTATGGAGACGAGGACGCGGGCGTCGTGAAGGTCAGGGCTGACAATGACGTGCGTCACAGTCATGGAGGACATGTCAAATTCGGTCTGGTCAACGAGCCGGTAAAGTACCACGCTGATTTCCCGACGCAGCAATTCATTAATTCTTATCAGCCGATCGGTCTTCATAGTCTGATGGACCCCTGGTTACAGGGTTTGGGCAATGCGCTCGACCTCAAAGAACTCAAGCACGTCGCCTTCGGCAAAGGCTGTGAAGTTATCCAGCCGGATTCCGCACTCCTGACTTTCCTTGACTTCACTGACATCGTTTTGGAAGCGCCGCAAAGAATTGATACCGCCTTCGAAAAGGATGCTTCCCTTGCGTTTGACCCGAACCTTGAGGCGTGGCGTGATACGCCCGCTCATGCACATACAGCCGGCGATAACATCCCCCTTGGACATGGAGAAGACCTGTTTCACCTCGGCTTGTCCCATTGGCTTTTCGCGCAGGATCGGGCTCAGCAAGCCTGCCATCGCTTCGCGGACCTTATCAATCATTTCATAAATGATGCTGTGGAGGCGGATCTCGACGCCTTCACTCTTGGCAATTCTGCTGGCATTTTCATCTACGGATACATGGAAACCGAGGATAATGGCGTCGCAGGCGGCGGCCAGGAGCACATCATTGGCCGAGATGGTGCCCACTCCGCCCAGGATGGTGTTGATGGAGACCTTATCGCTATTGATCTGCTTGAGAGCGAAATCAATGGCTTCCAGAGAACCCTGCACGTCCGACTTGATCAATAATTTGATTTCCAGGCGATCCTTGCTCTCTTTCAACTGGTCGAAGAGGGTATTGAGCGAGGCGCGCTTGGGTGTCGTTAGCTGCGCCAGTTTGTTTTTTGCCTGGCAGGCTTCGGCGGCGTCCCGGGCGGCCCGGTCATTGGCAATGATTTCGAAGGGGGCCCCTGCATCAGGTACGCCGGATAAACCGAGGCATTTGACAGGGGTTGAGGCATCAGCTGATTTGACTTTGACGCCATGATCATTGATCAGTGCACGGACCCGGCCCCAGTGGGGACCACAGAGAATGACATCCCCAACATGCAAGGTTCCATTGGTGACCAGCAGATTGGCGGTCGGCCCCATGCCGGCTTCCAGTTGGGATTCAATAATAAATCCCTTGGCTGGCTGGTTGGGGTTGGTTTTAAGTTCCATGACTTCCGCTTGCAGCAGAATCATTTCCAACAATTCAGGAATTCCAGCGCCGGTCATGGCGCTGACGAGACAGACGATGGTTTTGCCGCCCCAATCTTCTGGCGTCATATTGATGCCGGCCAGTTGTTTTCTGACTTTATCCGGGTTGGCGGAGGGAAGATCGATCTTGTTGATGGCCACGATGATGGGGACATCGGCGGCCTGTGCATGTTTAATGGCTTCCAAGGTTTGTGGCATGAGGCCGTCCCCGGCGTCCACGACGATGATGGCGATATCCGTCATATTGGCGCCGCGGGCGCGCATGGCGGTGAATGCAGCATGGCCAGGGGTGTCCAGGAAAGTGATGCTTTGGTTCCCGGCCTGGACGGTGGAGGCGCCGATATGCTGGGTAATTCCGCCAGCTTCACCTTTTGCTATGTTGGTGTTGCGAATCCGGTCAAGAAGCGATGTTTTGCCATGGTCTACATGGCCCAGCACCGTGACAACGGGGGGGCGATGTGTTTTAACAATAGCCTTGATCTGCTGTATCACTTCAGCTTCGGTTTCTTTTTTGACCAGCGGCTTATGCTCGACCTTCTTTTCGCGCTCCACGGTAAACCCGTGCTTTTCTGCAATGCGAGCGGCATCCTTGACGTCGATCTGCTCATTGATTGAAGCCAGAACATTCAGGCGCATCAGTTCAGCAATCAGCTGGTTGGGGCGAACACCCAGAAAACCCGCGAGCTCACGGACCACGACGGGGCCCTTCAAAATAATGATCTTACTCCCTTCCGCCGGGGTTTCCGCCGGGACAGGGGGTGTGGTGGCTGCAACCGGTGCAGTTGGGACAACTGGGGCTGCCGCTGGAACCGCAGGTTTAGTGGCGACCGGCGTGGGGATGGGTTTGGTTACTACGGGCGGGGCTGGCGTGGAAGGGGCAACCGTCTTTGGAGCCGGTGCCGTTTCCGGCACGCCGGGAGCAGGCGGTTTGACGTTAGCCCTCATCCTGGCCAAAACATCAGCATCCAGAGTACTCATGTGGTTCTTGGCCTGAATGCCCAGAGCCGTTAATTGATCCAGCAGGTCTTTACTGTGGATTCCTAATTCCTTGGCTAATTCATGTACTCTCATGGGCTATTCGATGTTCTCCTGTACGGCAGGCTGTGCGGCGGCCGCTGCCTCGTAGATGGTTTTGGCGGTTGCCTGGTCGAATTCGCCGGTTGCTTCAAGGTCGGCCACTTCTGCAGCCAGTATTCCCTCAATGTTCAGGAATCCAGCCTGCACAAGTTTCTCTGCATTGGCGCGCCCAATACCGGGGATGGCGGCCAGATCACACACGGCCTTCGCCACCTTTTCTTCAAATGTAATGTTACCTTCATCCTTTTGGACGTCAATTTTCCAGCCGGTCAGCTTGGATGATAGCCTTACGTTCTGTCCGCGTTTGCCGATAGCGAGTGACAGTTGATCGGCCTCGGTGGTCACATGGATGACCCGCGGTTTGTCAGGATCAATCTCAACCTTTGACAGTTTGGCGGGCGAGAGGGCATTCGTGACATAAGTCTTGATGTCATCACTCCAGCGGACAATGTCGATTTTTTCCCCGGACAGCTCACGGACGATATTTTTGACGCGCACACCCCGCATCCCGACGCAAGCGCCGACAGGATCGACCTTTGAGTCACGCGACACAACGGCAATCTTTGTCCGGAAACCCGCCTCCCTGGCAATGCCTTTGATTTCAACCGTGTTATCGGCGATTTCCGCCACTTCGAGCTGGAATAACCGGCGGAGAAAGTCAGGGTGACTGCGTGATAGCATGATACTCGGGCCCGAGGCATTATCCTGAACCGACAGCACCAAGGCACGCACCTGATCCCCCATCTGGTACATTTCAGTGGAAATACGTTCCTTGGCCGACAGAATGGCTTCGGCCCGTCCCAGGTCGACCACAATGTCGTTGCGTTCAAAGCGACGGATGGTTCCGCTGACAATATCATTAACCCGATCCCGATACTCTTCAAATACGATATTCCGTTCGGCCTGACGGATTTTTTGCAGAATCGCCTGTTTGGCGGTTTGGGCGGCAATACGGCCAAAGTTTTTCGGGGTTACCTCGATCTCAAGATTGTCGCCAAGCTTGGCGTCCGGCTTGACTTTGCGCGCGCCGGAAAGGGTGATTTCATCATGCGGATTATCCACCTTTTCAACGACCAAAACGGTGGCGAAAGCCTTGATATCACAGGTTTTACGATCCATGTGGATGCGCACATTTTTGGCGGGCCCAACGCTTTTTCGGGAGGCCGACAACAAGGCACTCTCAACCGTGAGAAACAGCGTCTCGCGATCAATGCCACGTTCTTTTTCAAGGTAACTTAATACCGATGATAATTCACCATTCATAGTTACACCTCACAAAAAATGCGCTACCCGTCAATACATAAAAGAGTGGGCCTAGCCCACTCTTTGCATAATACCCTTTTCAACAAGCCAGCAGAATATAATCCGGCAAACGCCCAAGGTCAAGCGTTTAGGCAAAAAAAAGGCCGGGGGATTACCCCGGCCTTGGATAGATCAACGAAACTGGCTAAATTACCAGCGGCGTTCACGGCTCTCGAAGCCGCCATCACGGCCACCACCACCGCCACCACCTTCGGCGCGGGGACGAGCTTCATTCACCTTCATTTTGCGACCACCCGCATCCTTGTCGTTCAAGGTGTCAATGGCCTTCTGAGCGGCAGCGCTGTCGGGCATGACAACAAAGCCAAAGCCTTTTGAGCGGCCGGTTTCGCGGTCCTGAATGATATTGACGGACTCCACAACCCCGAACTGTTCGAACTGGGCTTTAAGATCATCCTGAGTCGTTTGATAAGGCAGATTTCCAACGTAAATATTCACTTTTCTATTACTCCAAAAAATTAAAACTATTTCCAAAACACTTCTAAAAACAAAACCAATCAACAAAAACTATTATATTCGGTCACCTTCCTGCCCATTCACCTCCGTAAATCACCAGACCGCATATCGGTCCACAGCGGGAGAAGGTATAGCATTGCCCCTATGCCTGCAACATAAATTACACACTTAAATTACACACTTA
>JBAXDB010000048.1:0-17698 GCA_037141135.1 bacterium
AAAGCGGCGCAACTCTTCAGGACTGATCCTGACCTTTACCCAATCAATCTCCGCAGGCTTCCAGTCAGTCAGCGGATTCCAAGCAGCAGGCTGTGTCATTATCAAGGCTCCTTATAGCGTTTACGCAGAGTGATGCTTCGCATAGTGACGCAGGCAGGTCGCGGGCTTTCTCTACGATTTTTACTTTTTGATTTCCGCCTGCAGATCAGCAATCATGCGCTCCACCCGGCGACCGTACTCAACGTAGTTATTATACTTCACGGCATCTGAAGAGGTGATTTTTTCATCATGAAATACCACCGCCAGATGAGGTTCAATCGAAATCCCGCCCTGATACCCACGGACCAGAAGATCTTTTAAAATAAGGCGAACATCACCATTGCCTTCACCGGCATGCGTAAAAATCTGTTTCTGGGTGGCTTCATCCCAGGTTCCATCCTTGATGTGTACATAGGCCACGTGGTCCTTCACATGCGAATAGAACTCCCAGGCCGACTGGCGAGGCCATGGTTTGGGCTTGGCGTAATCGGGCGTGAACACCGGATTTCCGGTGTCAAAAACAAGTTTCAACCCCGGTACATTCTCCAGCATGCGCCGGGTATAGGTCCAGCCCATGCCGCCATAGTTCATACAGTTTTCGTGCACAGGCGTGATCCCCGCATCAGTAAACATCGCCAGCAGTTCACGCAAACGCCTGAAACGTTCATCCTCCATCTGGTCATCCGGCGCGCGCTCCTTAAGGACGGCAAAGCTCATAATACGGATCAACTTGGTGCCCAACCGTTGCATGCGGGGAATCGCGCGCCGGGTTTCTGCCAGGGATGAATCCATGGGCTCCGTAATCTGCTTGGCCCAGTTGGCAATCGCCGAACCGAAGCAATTGATTTTAATGCCCGCATCGACCAACTGACCTGCCACGCGATCAAAATCAGCATCAGACAGATCATGAATATTTTTTCCATCCACATTGCGGGATTCAATATTCGTCCAGCCTAGTTCCCTGGTAGCCTTAATCTGCCCCTCAACCCCGGTCGAGGCCTCGTCTGCAAATCCAGTTAAATATAACATTGTCTTCACCCCTTACTTTACGGACTGACCCAAATCCTGATGTGCGACTTCACGCGTCTTTTTGACAAACCGCGATTCCCTTATCTTCTTTTTCAGCATGCGCTCATACGCAGGCGCATTTAAAGGCATCTCGAGAGTCTTCCCGATTTCCGAGGAATATAGCATGGCATTCCCCAGCTCAACAGACTTGATTCCCTCTTTCGCGGGGGCAATCAGGGGGACGCCGGACACGATGGCATCGATAAAGTTTTGCAAGATCTCGGCGTGCTGGCCGCCATTGCCGGAGATGGGGATCTGGATATCCCAAACCGGGGGGATACTGAATTTCTCAGGGGTATCCCGCAGAAAATCATTGGCCGACACTTCATTCCGGATGAAACGCAAGTCGTTATTTTCAAGCGTCAGCCGCCCATGTTCGCCGGCAATCTCAAGCCGGTTCACGCCCGGCGCTTCACCCGTTGACGTGATAAACACTCCGGTACAGCCGTTGTTATACGACAGATGCGCGGTGACTTCATCTTCCACCTCGATATTATGTTTGCGGCCGAGGCTGCAAAAGCCCCGCACCCGGTCAGGCATGCCGAACAGCCACTGCCAGAGATCCAGATTGTGAGGACACTGATTCAGCAACACCCCGCCGCCTTCACCGGCCCAGGTGGCACGCCAACCACCGGACGCATAATAACTTTCGGAGCGGAACCAGTTCGTGATCACCCAGGTAATACGGTCCAATTTTCCAAGATCCCCGCGCTCAAGCATCTGTTTGATCTTCCGGTAATGGGGGTCCGTACGCTGGTTGAACATGGCGGCAAACACCTGGCCCTTCTTCTGATGCGCCGCAATCAGCCGCTGACAATCCGCTTTGTGAACTGAAATCGGCTTTTCGACCAGCACATGCAGACCGGCTTTCAAAGCATCAATCCCGATGGTCGTATGGGCATAGTGAGGGGTCACAATCAGAACGGCATCACAAACATTTGTTTTGAGCAATTCCCGATGATCATAAAACGCAGCACATTCGTATGTCAGGGCGGCTTGATCTGCCCGCTCCCTGATCACATCACACACTGCCGTCAGTTCGGCGTTTTTCGCCTTCGCGAGATTCATCAGGTGCCCCTGACCCATCAAGCCGATCCCAATGACCCCGATTCTGACTTTTTTCATAAATTCTTAACCCTCACAATTTATCAGACTGACTTACAGGCAGTATAAAGATTGGCGAAGAGCACTTCCAGTTTGGCTGTCGGTGTTGCGGAAAAGGCAATACGCAGGATGCCGCAAAGATTAATGACACCCGTGGAGTGCTCGGCCAGGAGTTTCTGGCGGATAATTTCAGGATTGGCTTTTTTCAGCCGCACACACATGAAATAACCGGAGTTATATGGCAGCGGTTCGAACTCATCATGATATTCGGGGTGGGACGCCAGAACGCGCTTGATCTCCTCATACCGTGCTTTCAGCAAGTTGAAGGCTTTCTGCTTTTCAGCGGCATAGGCCGGGTTCTTCCAGGCCGCGAGCAGCATGGACTGCGCGGGCATGGAGACGTTGGAGATATTGGCGCGAATGGCCCCGGCGCATTTGCCCTCCAGCGCCTGATAAAGCGCCGGGGATCCGCCCTTGATGCCAAACGTGATGAAGCCCACGCGGAAACCCCAGACATAGTCTTCCTTGGTGGGGCCATCAAGTTTGACGGCGAGAAGGTTCTCGTGCGCATCGCAGAGATCAACAAACAGGGACTGGGTATACACCCCTTTTTCAAAGACCAGCCCGAAGTACGCGTCATCTAGCAAAACGACGAGTTGGCGGCCAGCTTCGGCTGCCGCCAACAGGAGCTGCTTCAGGGCCGGCACTTCCTTCTCCAGTAGGGTGTACCCCGCCGGGTTGTTCGGGAAGTTGAGGGAGATGATCAATTTCTTCTCGGGCCGTGCCGCGATGGCCTTGCGCAGGCCATCCAAATTGAACCCTCCCGCTGAAGTGAAGGCCGGATAGGTGACGATCTGCCCCCCGAACGAGACACCAAAGATGAGGTCATAGTTTTCCCAGTAAAGGTCAGGGGTGAGCAACACATCGCCGTCATTGCAGAACATGTAGGCCGCGATGCTGAGCCCGTGGGTGAGCGCACAGGAGACGACCGGCTGGCTGATCGCCTTGCCGGCAAGCCCGGGATTTTTCTGAAGTAGCATCTTCCCCCACTGCTCACGAATTTCCGGCAAACCCGGACTGGGGGCATACGGAAAGGCCGCCCCTTTGGGCACATTCATCTGTGAGGCAATACTCGGCAGACAGAGCGGGGAACCGTCCTCATCAAGTGCAGTGCCGATCGTGGCATTGATCGCCTTGCCACGGGCCTCCGCCGACTGAGCGAGGATCCCCATTTTCGGGAAAAATATCCGGCGTCCACGGTCAGAGAGCAGGGACATGACGGCCGGGTTCGCCGCCTCAATGGTTTTGTTCAATGCAACAGCCTGAGCATCCAATTGGTTCGCCATGATTCAGTAATTCCTCATTTGTTTTTCAAGATCAACAAAAGCAAGTCTGGCGGCACGAACTCACGCTCGCGGGACACCGCGGGAACATAATCTTTTGCGCGTGAAAAGATGCCCAAGTTGATCCGTAAACGCAAGTTAAGAATGTTGAGCTTTCTGACTGCATCAATTCCTGTGGCAGTGCTGGCAGACTTGACGGATCACCCTAACGTGCAGTTCAACTACCTGCGGTCCGGCATCTGGTCCGTTGTTGTGGATATGCACTGAGCCTTATGGTAGGTTTAAATCTCCTAAGGAGATTACCATGATTAGAAAATCTGCAGACCGGGAAGTGGAGAGCCGATCCGCCATGCGTGGGGGAACAGGAACGGTCACCGTCAGTCACTATTTCAAAAAAGAAGAAATAACGGCTAAAACAAGGCTTTGCGCCTGTCTAACCATCCCCCCCGGCGCAAGCATCGGCCCCCATCAGCATGAGGGTGAGGATGAGGTTTACATCGTCACCCGGGGGACGGGGCTGCTGGATGACGGAAAAACCAAAACCCCTGTCACGGTCGGGGATTCCATCCTGACGGGAAATGGAGAGTCTCACTCCATTTCCAATATCGGCACAACCGACCTTGAAATCATTGCCGTCATCATGTGCTATGCCTGAACTCCCGACCATCCTTCCGGACACACTGGTATTCCCCGAGAAGACCATTACAGGGCGGGGAAAAACCGCCTCTTTGTTCCAGGAATGCCGACGCTTCGGCCTGCGTGGACTGGTTCTCTACGGTGCCTCACTAGAACACAATGGTGGGTTGGACACCCTGCTCGAAAAATGCCCAGCGGACATGGCCATACGGACTGTCCGCCATCATGGCGATGAGCCAACCCTGCTACAGGTTTCCGAACTGATCACGGTTGCCCGGGATCATCAGGCCGACTGGATCGCAGGGATCGGCGGGGGAAGCATCATAGACCTGGCGAAGGCGGCCGCCGCCCTGGTGTACGCCACCCACCCGCCCGTCTATTACCATGATGGCGGCACGATCCCGGAAGGAGGCCTGACTTTCATTGCAGTCCCCACCACTGCAGGAACAGGCGCTGAAGCCACCCTGAACTCGGTGCTGACAAATGAACTCACCGGTTCCAAGAAATCCATCCGCGCCGCAGGCATGATGGCCCGCATCGTGATCCTGGATCCCGCTTTGCTGACCTCCTGCCCGCAGCACGTGATTGCAGCCTCCGGGATGGACGCTCTGACCCAAGCCATTGAAGCCTATACCAGCCGCAATGCCACCTGGCTGAGCGACACTCTCGCCCTGCAAGCAACCAGATTGATCGCCACCCATCTCGAACAGGTTTACCAGAGTCCCTTCTCACCGTCTGCCGAACCTCTGCTCATCGGAAGTTATCTGGCCGGGGTAGCCCTTTCCTTTGCCCGCCTCGGCGTTGTACATGGCATGGCCCATCCGCTCGGTTCGCTCTATCACCTGCCCCACGGGGTGGTCTGCGCCGCCTGTCTGCCCCATGCCATTGAACTCAACCGGGAGACGTACGGCTCCAAGTACAACACACTTTGTTCGGCTGTGAACGGAGATCTCCTGAAAACGGTTCGGGCGTTAATGACACGGCTTAACCTGAAGTCCCCTTTTCCAGGGCAACCCTTGCGCGAAGCAGATTTGGTGATCAAGGAAACGCTGGCATCAGGCTCCACCAAGGCTAACCCCAAACCCATCACCCGCACCGATGTCGAGTGGCTGCTGGCCAGGCTCTTTGCCACGGCCGACGGCTCGGGGATATATACAACTTAAGGCACCTTCACCTTGACGACAACTTTGTAAACCTGAACAGGCGCCTCGCTGATCAGACAGGGCATATGAACATCCTCGGGGAAAAATACAGTGAACATCCCCGCGCGCACCGTTACAAAATCCCCGCTACCGGAAAAGAAACCGCAATCCTTCTCTAACGAATACGGTTGGGTTACTGTACACTGGCTGATGGGCGCATAGCCCATAACCTCGACACCCGATGCCACGAATTGCACATCAATGTAGCGTTGATGCGCTTCCCACAATCCTTTTTCCCGCGGCTTGGTCTGATACTGCTGCACCAATGCAAACACATTATCACCGTCAATATCATAGCGACCAGGCGCCACCCCCGTGAAATCCTTCCCCGCCAGATATTCAAAGGCCAATTGAATCCGCTGGTCAATCCCCTGATAGAGAGATGCATTCCTGATGTAATCAATAATCATGTGTTGCTCCTGTTTAATGCCGTAAACCGAAAATAAATACAGACGGTTTGTAAGGTATTGCGAACTTTCAGTACAGAATAAATGCGTATTACTCATGAGTCATGGAGCGCATGTTTCTTATTTACACCGAATGCAACCAATGTCATCTTTAAGCAAATCAACACAGGATCAAACATGACGCCACAAACCCGGCATTCACGAATTATGGACCTTCTCACAGCGCAGGGCGAGGCGCAGGTCACCGAACTGGCCGCCTCACTCGGCGTCAGCGATATGACGATACGGCGCGATCTGGATGCCCTGGCCCTGGCTGGCAAGGTCATCCGGACACATGGCGGAGCCGCCTTGAACGGACGTGTCGTGTTTGATTTCCAATTTATGCAGCGAACTCAGGAACATGAGGACGCAAAACGGCAGATCGCGGAAACGGCCGCCAGCCTGGTGCAAGACGGGCAATCCATCCTCCTGGATTCCGGCACCACCACTTTGGCCGTTGCCCGGGCACTCAAGACCAAAAAACGCCTGACCGTCATCACGACCTCCCTCCCCATCGCCTCGGAACTTCAAAGCTGCGAGCATATTGATCTGATCCTGTTGGGCGGCGCTTTACGGAGGGAGGCCCCGGACTTGATTGGCCCCCTTACTGAAAACAACCTGGAACAACTCAAGGCCGACATCGCCTTCATCGGAGCCGACGCCGTAGACACCAACGGACAGGTCTATAACCAGTCCATGGCCGTGGCACGCATGCTGACCCGTATGGCCACCTCCGCACGCCAGACATATGTGGTCGCCGACAGCACTAAAATCGGCAAAACCGCCCTCGCACGCTTTGGAAACCTCAAGGTCTGGAAAGGCCTCATTTCCGACCGCAGGCTAACGCATACCCAGGCTGCCTCGTTAAAGCGCGCCGGCTGTGATGTGATAAAGTCGCCAGCCAATGGCAATAATTGACTTATACCACCTCAATATTAAGGATTGTGCAGAGATCCTTTAACGATGCCCGGTTGTCTCCATATGAAATGATATAGTGCTGGCTCATGACTTTCTGGACAAATTGTGCAACGGGGTAGTCGAAGATCAACTCCAGGCTCGGTAGTTGCGGGGCGGGCGGCGCCCAGCCAGCCTCTTCCCACTTGCGCGGCGTCCGGGCCTCTGCCGTCGTAATGTGCATGGAATAAAGGCCGTTGGCATATCCCAGCCGAGCCAGTGTGACCAGGCCGGTCTTAAGCTTTGAGACGTTCAGCAGGCCTTCACCGAAATTACCGAAAGCGTTCGGCATAACGGTCACTATCCCATCAACTATCTCTGCCGGGACATAATCGGGCACGCCCAGCAACGCCCCATTTTCTAAAAATTCATAGAACTCCAGATAGGCGCCAACCTGGCCTGTCAGGCTCCGGACCATCAACTGGGTTACGGCACCCAAACTATCGTTTTCCGGCACCGAGGAGATCTCCATCTCGTCATGCAACAGGGTCATTGCACCCGCCGGGGCAAATCCAAGGAGTTTCTTGATGCCGTCAACATCATTGAACGAAAAGCCCTGATACCCGCGCTCTTTGATTTTCCCGCTGATCGCCAGGTAGAGCTCCACCGACTTCTCCACCGTGCCGGGCTTCGGTTCCTTCACAAAGATCCACCGTTTCCGGACGTCTTTAGCCAGCCGGGACACTTCATCACGATCCACTTTACCAATCATTTGAGCGAGTTCCAGAAGCTCAAAGTGTTCGATTTCTGGCCCAATCTGCGCCTTAAGCGAAATCCCATCGTACATCGTGCCGTAAAGGCGCATGTCGCGATAACCGGCCATGCCTATCCGGGCGGATTTCAGCAGTGCCACGGTGCGGGCGGCACGGGCATAGTTCATAATCTCATCGATTTTATGAGGCTGCCCACGATAGGTGACCACGTATTTGAAGGTATAACCCATGTCGGCCATCGGCTTGCGCAGGGCCGTAGTACCAGCCTGGTCGGCGGTGGTGACATAGTGGTCACCGTCCTGCCACCCGGTCAGCCCCCACAGAATCATCGGCTTGTGCTTGAACGGCTCAATCACGGACATGACGGCCCATGACGGAATCCAGCCGGCGACACAGATGACCAGCAGATCAAATTCCCCTCCACCTTGCAGTTCCCGCAGGGCACGGGCCGCATTCAGACCCTCGGGATCATCGCTCACGGGTGCTGTCGTTACGAGTTCAATCCCCTGCTGTTCAAGCAATCGTGCCGCATCGGCACAACGCTTGTCGATAAATTCACGCGGCGTATTGATTTCCCCAAAGCCCACAAAGCCCGCCCGGATTTTCCTTATTCCGTTCATAAAATCTTTCCCGTTCCTTTCACTAGACTGGTCATCTGAGTCCATTCCCTGAGACCGGATAACGCATCATGGCCATAAAGATTATCCCGGCCCGCCAGCATGGCATAAGTCCCAGCCTCTTGCACAGCCACGCCATTCAACAGAGCAGACAGAAATCCCGCCACCGCACAATCACCGGCGCCGGATGCATTACAAAAGCGTCCGGTCTCAACGGGAAAGGAAGGAATCCAAATGCCATCCGGACATCCATCTTGATTGGATAAAGTCTTCAGTTCACCGGTACGGAGATAAGCACCCCGATGGCCGGCTTTGATCAGGAGCACCTTGACGCCCAGCGCCAGAATCCGTCTCGAAAGCAGCGTGTAAGTTTCCGGGGGAATGACGGCAATCATGTCACCATCCACCGCTTCTGACAAAAGGCGGGAATAGAGTTTTGGCTCAAGCATGTAGAGAAGTTCTTCTATGCTGGGCACAAAAACATCCACGAGCGGCAAAGTGGCGGCCAGAATTGCCTGCCAATCGGCCTTCCCGGCCGGGCTGTCGGCATCCGGCAAGGTCATGTCCAATGATGTCGCCACGCCTCGTTCGCGCACACGTCCAAGGAGCTTTTGCAGTTCCGCACCGCCATTCATCCACAACGCCGGCATCAGAGGAGGATAACCAAAATGGAAAAGCCGGCATTGGCCCACAAGATCATAATCGATATCTTCAGCCGAGAAACTGCGGTTGCAGCCGGAGTCCTCCAGAAACAGGCGATCTGATCCAGGGGGCGCAATGACGACACCATATGCAGTCCCCCCTTGGCTACTTCGCCGAATCCCGCGTGACACACCGTCCTGCACAAGACGGGCCATGGCCATATCACCCAACGCGTCATTGCCCACGCACCCCATCAGCTCAACCCGTTGCCCGAACCGCCGCATTGCAAGTCCGGTATTGGCCACCACGCCACCCAGTGAAACGTTTAACCCTTCCGTTTCGATGAGCTTGCCGGGACGAAACATTTCTGAAAACGGAACCACCGCCCGCCTTGAGTTGAAGCCTGGCGTCAGGTCAACACCCAGATAACCGGCCACGACAGCATCAACGGGTCGCATGGGTGTGTTTTTCATCACCGATTATCTCCAAAGCTTCGCAATTTCCACAACAGTTTCATCCACCATTTTCATCCCACCATCAGAACCGACATTGCCGTTAATGATCAATCCGCCATAACCGCCAAGCTGTTCTGCGCGCGCATTGGGCAAATATCCGCCGGTCCCGCCGCAGAGTTGAACGACAAACGTCTGTTGTGCCATGCTCCGCGCCTTGATCTGATGTCCAAAGTCCAGATAAAGCTCGAACGGATTGGTGACGAAGGCCACTGACCCGAGCCGGATTACGTGCATTTCAAAGTCAAAGAGGGGCGAGGCATCCTGGCTCTCATATCGGGCAACGACGGCTCTGTTATTCTGGATCAACACAAAATGGTGGAGTTTGCTGTCATAGGGACCGGGGCGTCCTGTCACTTTCTCGTTTCTGGCAACCTCCTCACAGAACTGACGGTATGCCGCGTCTTCAGACAGGCTGGTCTCCAGTTCGGCCAGCTTCTTTTTTGCGGCAACATAGTCCTGATACGAAGCACGCCGACGTGGCAACGCGATGTGTTTGACCTCATGCCGCAGCACCGGGGCGAGATCGAGCTTCGAGGAGGACACCAAGGCCGTCTTTTCCACGACCTCCGAAAGCCGCTTCCCGATTTCCATGACCCCGTCCGCATGCCAGAAATCTGGTTCACCTTTGGAATTGCGAGTCAGATCACGGGGTGATTGACAGCCAGCAGCGTTGATTTGCCCGAAGGTTTTAAAATCAGCTCCGAAGCACTGCTTGAGCCGCTGCCGGGTTTCACCGATGAAATCGGACGAGATTTTATAAGTGGCTTCCATCACCTGCGAAGGGCAGGCTAGATTGAGAATCACCCCGGTCGGTTTACGGGCTTCGTCGAATGTGTACAGAAGGTCAACCCCTGAATCCTCGCCTCCCTCCATGCCGACAAAGTCTTCACGGTCGGTTCGCCCGTACATCTCCGCCGTTCCGTTGGAATACATGGCACGCCGGCAATGCCCCACACGGGCGGAAGCCAACCCATTGGCCACCCCACCCGACCGGCGGTTCCGCCAAGCCTCACCAATTACTTCAACGATTTTATCGAGGAGGAATTGACGGTAGTCCGCCACCGTTAAAACCCCTGGCACTTCCGCGAGCCAGCCGATACCGCAGATCAGGTCGACACCAGGAGCATTATGCGTGTGCGTGACATTCAGGAAAACCTTTGAAGCCTCCACCTCGGGCAGTTCTGTGCGAAGCCTTGCGCGTAACTCCTCCTGAAAATCGGCCTGAAACCCCGCCAGATCAATGGAAACCATTACGGCCAGTTCGCCAGTTTCCGATTCCAGTGCCAGTGCCGTTGCCGAGAGGCGCGAATGAATTCCATCAGACACACGGTGATAATACTGCCCTGAAAGGTCCACCTGACCTGCGGGGGTTGTATCAACTTCTGCCCAGCCGATCAAAAGTCTTGAAGATAAAGCAGTCATAGGATTGCCTGATATAAAGTGTTATAATTTGTTATCCATACACATTAACCACTCGTCATGCAAATGTCTTTAAGAAAACAGACGCATCTTTTCTCTTTTAATTCTGTCTAATGTTTTGTACAGTTATTGCATGAAAACACTTGGACTGCTTTTGCACTCAGCAGGTAAAACAGAAATCCTCCGGGCAATGGTATATCAACCCGGGCCGGTTGGATTGCGACAGGTGGCTCGTATTGCCAGCATTCACCCCCATTCTGCGGAACTTGCCCTGGCTGCGATGATTCGGGACGGTTTAGTCAAACGCAGAAATGTCCGGAATCGTGCCCTCTTTGAACTAGTCCGGAACCATGAAGCTACCTCCGTGCTGGAGGCCGTTTTCTCTGCAGCGGCCACCGGATACACCCAGGCGCGAAGCCGCACACTAAATGAGCGGGCGAAAAGTATCTTTCCCTTCATCAGGCAGGCCAGCAAGATGATTGCGCGGGCACGGGAGAGCCGACATGTCGCTTGAAAAACTCTTTATAGCCGCGGTGAGGGAGATGCGGGAACGTAACATTATCTTTGCCGTGGCGGGGGGCCTGGCGGCAGACCTCTACCGGCGTGAACCGCGGTTGACGATGGATGTTGATCTGGTCATTCTGACCGAGGGAAGCGGTACTGAAATAGCCATTTCAGTGCTTAAGACGCTCGGGCTTCAAGCAGGTATTGCGCGCGCTGCGGATCTGGCCGGCGGTCCTCTCTTTGCTATTCGCCGGCGCAATACCCCGCCTTGCATCATTGTCGGACGAGCGAAAGAAAACTTATTTCCCGAAGGAGTTGACATTCTCCTGCCTTCACTGCCTTGGGCAAAGGATGCCGTTAGCCGCGCGCAGGCCAATCAGGTGGACTTCGGCTTTGGCCCCGTACCGGCCTTGACGTTAGAGGACGTCATTTTATCCAAACTGTACTGCCTGATGGCATCGCCCATTCGCGCAAAAGATTTGGACGACCTTCAGTCCGTCTTTTCTGCAAACCATGATATTGACCTGCCTTATCTGGCAGGACAGATGCAACGATTTAAAATAATCATCCCAAAAACAGCCAAAGTGTTTCTACCGAAACAGATACTGCAGCTTTCCCGCGGTGGCCAAAGCGTGGCTCGTTGACTCATCATAATGTAGATCTGCACTTTCCGCGGCTCCTTTCACAATCTTATCCGCCATGAGCCCTTCTGTAATATTTTATTTACACGCAAAGGGCGGAATGTTATCTTTTCACATGTAAAAACATATTCGAACATACTTCTAACTATTAACGACAGAACCAAGGGAACCCTTATGAGCAAGACGGATAGCAGTTACTGGGCGCACGTTGATCTCACCAAATATCCAAACATGAAGGTTCCGGCACCGGGTCCTGAGTCCAAAAAATGGCACGAGCGCTGCACCAAGTACTTCAAAGGGTTGAGCAGCCAGGTAAAACTGTTCCCGGTGTCCTTCGAATCAGGGCACGGCTGTATCCTCCGGGATGTGGATGGCAATGAATACATCGACTTCTCCTCCGGCATCTATGTGACCACACTCGGGCACTGCCATCCAAAAGTCACCGAGGCCGTCCGGAAACATGCTGGCAACCTGATGAACGCCCATGACTTCACAACGCCGATCAAGGCGCAGTTGATGGAAAAGATGGCTGCCACCCTGCCCGGCGACCTGAAGGGCTTCCAGATCTATGACTGTGGTACTGCGGCAGTTGAGGCTGGTCTGCGCGTGTGCCGCGCCGCAACGGGCAAAACGGAACTGATCTCCGGCTTCAATGACTTCCATGGCAAAACCTATGGTGCCGTGTCGTTGGCGGAGTTCCGGGACCCGGCCTATGGGCCTGTGCGCGCGCCGGGCAGCCATCTTGTACCACGCCCGAATCCCTACCGCCCTCTCTGGACCAAGGCGGATGGCACGATCGATACCGA
Organism: bacterium; assembly: GCA_037141135.1. Lineage (GTDB taxonomy): Bacteria > Verrucomicrobiota > Kiritimatiellia > CAIKKV01 > CAITUY01 > JAABPW01. The sequence continues at coordinate 12,650 of JBAXDB010000048.1, forward strand.
CAAATATATCGCCTTCTATGAAGAATATATTGCCCGGGCCACGGTCAACAATACAGCCGCCTTCGTAATGGAGCCGATCCAGGGCTGGGGCGGCTCCGTGATTCCCCCGGATGACTTCTTCCCGAAACTGCGTAAGTTCTGCGATGAGCGCAAAATCCTGCTGATGGCAGACGAAGTCCTGACCAGCATGGGCCGCACAGGAAAATGGCTGGCCATGGAACACTGGGGCGTATTGCCGGATATCGTGACCCTCGGCAAAGGTTTCGGCAACGGCTTCCCCGTCACCGCCGTCGCGGTGCGTGAACCTTACAAGGAAGCCATTGAGAAGATTTCCGCCTCGTCCAGTTACGGAGGCAATCCCATGGCCTGTGCCGCCGCACTGGCCTGCTTCGAGGTGATAGAGGAGGAGAATCTGCTGGCCCGCGCCCAGCATCTGGAGAAGGTGGCAATGAAATACATGCAGGCCATGTTGGGTCGACACCCGATCGTGGGTGATGTCCGCGCCAAGGGCTGCCTGATGGGCATCGAACTGGTCAAGGACAAGGCGACCAAGGAGCCGCTCGACATTGCGGGAAAGATGGTCTACCAGAAGGCTTTTTCAAAGGGGTTGGCATGGATTCCGGCAGGGCACATCCTGCGCATGAGTCCACCTATCGTGATGGAAGACGAGGTCTTGCTCAAGGGCCTTGAAATGATCGAAGACGCCATCAGCGAAACCGAAAAGGAACTCGGGTATACCCGGTAACACCTCACAGGATCACCCCATGAAAACCATTCCCTTCGGAATCATTGGTTGCGGCCTTATGGGCCGCGAATTCGCCAGCGCAGCCGCACGCTGGTGTCACCTGACAGAGCTTGACGTCCGCCCTGAAATCGTGGCCATTTGCGACAAGAACCAGTCGATCTGCGGCTGGTATACCGGCCATTTCCCCTCGATCAAGCAGGTGACGGACGATTACCGGGCGCTCCTTGCCAACCCGGCGGTGGAGGCGGTTTATATCGCCGTTCCCCACAACCTGCATCAGGAGATGTACTGCGCGGCCATTGAGGCGGGCAAACATGTCATGGGTGAAAAACCGTTCGGCATCGATAAGCCGGCCTGCGATGCCATCCTTGCCAGCCTTAAACGCCATCCAGAAGTAATGATGCGCTGCTCATCCGAGTCCCCCTTCTTCCCAGCCATGCTGAAGATCTGCGATCTGATTGAGAAGCAGGTGTTCGGACGGATCATCGAGGTCAACACCGGGTTCCTGCATTCAAGTGATCTTGATCCCAACAAACCGATCAACTGGAAGCGCATGATCCAGTTTAATGGCGAGTATGGCGTCATGGGCGATCTGGGAATGCATGCCTGTCATGTCCCCTTCCGCGCAGGTTGGGTCCCTCATAACGTGCGCGCCATCCTGAGCGATATCGTCAAGGAACGGCCGGACGGCAAAGGCAACAAAGTCCCCTGCTTAACCTGGGACAATGCGACTCTTTTCTGTGAAGTAAATGATCCCGTTACCAACGAGCCTTTTCCCTGGACGCTCAAAACACAGAGGATTGCGCCCGGTCAGCGTGACAACTGGTACACGGAAATACTCGGCACCAGGACCTCGGCTCGCTGGTCAAGTGTGAATGCGGACATTCTTGAAATCCTGGACTACTCCGGCGGGGAACAGGCATGGCGACAATTCCAGACAGGTCACGAAACCGCCTTCAAGACAATCACCGGCGAGATCTTCCAATTCGGGTTCACCGACTCCATCCTGCAAATGTGGGCTGCCTTCCTGTACGAACTGACGCACGGCAAGCCGCTCAAGCGTTTCGCCGGCTGCGTGACACCGGATGAAGCCGCCTTGAGTCACAAGCTCTTCACCGCTGCGCTGGAGTCGCAGAAAAACAAGACGACCGTCACGGTGCAGTGAGTAAGTTTCCCATGCCTTTACGGTAACGCGCCACGTGCTATGTGGGCTGCGCAGACATTCCGCACCGCCAGATACATGGCCGCTTCGCGCGTATGCAGTTTGCGGGTTGTCGCCGTGTCATGGACCAACTTGAACTTGTCTTTCATGCGCTTATCCAGCCGGGCCAGCACTTCTTCCCGCGTCATCTGTTCCTGTTGGGTTTCCTGCGTGTATTCAAGATACGACACAAATACACCGCCCGCATTGCACAGAATGTCAGGGATCACATACAGACCACGTTGGGCTAAAATGGCATCAGCCTCAGTACTGGTCGGTCCATTTGCACCTTCCGCAATAATCTTCGCCTGAATTTTAGCCGCATTTTTCACGGTAATCTGGTCGGCCGTTGCACAGGGAGCCAGCACATCGCAAGGCATCTCAAGAATTGCGTCATGGGAGACGACCCGCCCCTGTCCGGCGCCACGCAATGAACCGGTCTTCCGGACATGTTCCAGCAATGCGACAACATTCAAACCCTTCTCATCATAGATGGCCTCGTCCACATCCGACACCCCTATCACCTTCGCCCCCATTTCAGCAAACGTTTCAGCGGCGCCCGCCCCCACATTCCCGAATCCCTGAACGATCACCCTGGCGCCCTTGATTGAACCTCCCAGCGTGCTCAGCGCCTCCATGGTCGACAACACCACACCACGCCCGGTCGCCTCACGTCGCCCGGGAATGCCGCCCATGATAACCGGCTTGCCGGTTACATAAGAACCCTGCGTCGTCGCATAGCCCAGTGAATAACTGATGGTATCTTTGATGTAACCCATATCGCGTTCGTTCGTCCCCATGTCCGGGGCAGGCACATACACCAGGGGATGGATATTACGGCGCGCATTACGGGTGAAACTCCGGATCAGAGTCTGCTTGTCATCCGGGGATAACGTGAGGGGATCGGCGACTATGCCACTTTTGCCGCCGCCGAAGGGCACCCCTATCAGGGCACACTTCCACGTCATCTCCATGGCCAGGGCTGTGACATCATCCAGTGTCACTGTGGGTGACATGCGTATCCCCCCTTTGCAGGGGCCAATAGCATCGCTGTGATGGACAATGAAAGCATGGATGGTATGAATCCGGCCATCGCTGAATTGAGGTGAGAGCCGCAATTCGCTCCGCTCTTTGGGATAACGCAACTTCTGCAACAAGTCAGGCGAATACTCATCGCCCAGCAGACTGCAGACCCTGTCAAAATTTGCGAGGGCAGTGCTCAACATAGTCGATTTTTCAATATTCATAGTTGTCCCTTTCTAAATGAACTTTTTTCATGACAAACTATATTCAATCAAAAAACCATTACAAGTCAACCTCATTCGTATGAGACAACATGGCTGCAACAAGATTGCAGTTAGAGGACGAACAGGATGATGTTAATGCGACTGTGGGATTGGAGGTTTAGGCCAACCTCACGGAAAAACGTCCAGTTTCAGCAGCAAATCCGAATCTGGACAGCCCTCCCCAATTAGGATATATTTAAGACACATTTATCAGGAGAAAAACTTATGCCGATCACCAAAAAAACTATCGTCACCTTGGTTGCATGTGCGTGGAGCATACAATCTTTTGCGGGCTACCAGATTACCGTAAAATCGGCCTCCGATGCCGCTCATCACGGAAAAAAAGGGCCGGATCATAGTGTTGTGCAGATGACAACCGACTCAAATAAAGTCCGCATCGATTTCAAAGAAGGCGAGGCACCGGGCGCCTCGAACGGCAGCTATCTTCTCTCTCAGGACAACGGCAAAACCTTTATCATGGTCTTGCCCAAGGACAAAACCTATATGAAATGGGATATGGACTCCATGATGAACATGGCCGGCACCATGGGCAACATGATGCAAATGAAAGTCTCGGACCCCAAGATTGAAATCGTTCTGGATGAGGCTGGTCCCGCGCTCCTCGGATACCCGACCCGCCATTACAAGTTTCACTCCTCATACCGGATGTCCATGTCTGTGATGGGCTTCAAAAATGAAAGCTCCATCTCCAAGATTGAAGAAACCTGGACAACCACCCAGCTGGACCTGGCCCCATTCGGCATCTGGGCAGGGAAAACGCCCAAGACAAACAACGAAGGCTTCGATCAGTTAATCCGGGTTGAAAAATCGAAGATGAAAGGCATCCCCCTGAAATCGCTTTCCATTCAAAGCAACGCGGACAGTCAGGGCAAGACCAACATCGTTAAGTCCAGCATGGAAGTGACCGAAATTAAAACGGTCGGCTCAACCGCGGTTTCTTTTGAAATCCCTGAGAATTACAAGGAAATGAGCCTGCCCATGTCCTCAGGAAATGATGAGGGACAGCCGCAGGAACAGACACAACCAAAGAAGAGCCCAAGATTTGATTTTGGCGGCCTCATGAAAAAGGCCATGGAACAGGCACAATAGTCAGTGGACAGTCAGCAGTAGGCAGTTTTTACGCCTAACTGCTTACTGCCCACTGCTGACTGCCTACTGGCTTAAAGCTGCCTTCATACCGGGGAATTCGGCTTCAACAGCCTCGGCCAGGCCAACCCAGAATCCGCCACCGACGGTCAGCATGATGCCCATATAAATGGCGACTTCGCGCGGGGGGAATTTCGCCAGAACGGCACTAACCCCTTTGCAAACTGACTTCAAGTCTTCCTGGTTGACGCTGTCATCCAAAATTCCATCGGTATGTTTGAGACCCTGAGCCTCGACAAAGCAGACCAGCATCGGCGTCTTCCGGATCACAACCCAGGAACGCAGCAGATCATCGCGCACTCGACGTAGTGTAGGACTGTCGACCAGTCGCCGCAAGTGGCGGGCCTTTTCGCGAATGGGCAAACGCTTCACAAAGGTCTCCCGGAATTTCAAGGCAGCAGCCAATTCCTGAATCACCCTGGGAAGAGCATCCCGGCTGAAGGTATCCTTCCCCTCCAGAAACACCAGACAGGCATCATCTTTTTCCGCCGCCGTCAGCGCATCCCATACTTCTTTAACTGTAATCTCAAGCATAGACTTCTCCATTTATGTTCAATCCACCCAGTCACGCCATCAACTCTGCCGCTTGGGGTGTGATTGCAAAATATTGCAATCGCACCGAATTCAGAATCCAGAATTCAGGATTCAGG
>JBAXDB010000049.1:0-17526 GCA_037141135.1 bacterium
CGGGCTCCTTCGCCAGTTTGCGCGGAACCCATGCCAGATCCGGCGGAATGAATGAAGTCACGCGCGGGTAGTCCGGCGCGTTCTCCGCCGCCGCGGCGCGGCCAGGCGCTGAAGCCACGACAAGCGCGGCCAAGACGCAGGCGCTCCAGATCGGAAACCAGTGTGCGATGACGGGCAAGATGCATTCACGACGGTTCATGGTTCTTATAATATTCATGTTCCAAAAATACATTTTGATACACATGAAAGACAAGTTTAATTATAAACCTGTCCCTTGTCTCCCTTGAAGGTGAAAGTCATCGTCTGTGGTGGGCCTCGATATGATTGGATTTTCGACAGAATGGATAAAATTTACAAAATGGTTTTGATGATCAAACCCCATTCTGATCATTCTGTTCATTCTGTCAAAAATCAGGGATTCCGAATATTCCGATGCTGCCGCCCTACCGTTTCGGTTCGTCAAATGTGGAGCCGAAGTGAGAAAGGAAAAACAGTTTTCCGCCTGTCCACCACCCATCCTTCGGAATCGCCAGCATCGGGCGCAGGCAGGTCGCCATTTGCAGGGTTACCAATGCCAGGATAAAGAACCAGGTCTTAATCCCCGCCGCCTTGCGAAACTGCGCGTGTTCCTGCAGTTTTGCAATGAACCCGACCGCGAATGAGAGGGCTACACCCCAGATGCACACCACAAGCATTGCCACAAACGGCACACTCTGCGTCGAGACCGAGAACAACCACGCCACCGGTGCCAGCCCCACGAGGATCAACCCCAGCATGGCCAGGCATGACGCACCCAATACAAACGCCCGGGCGAATGTCAGCGGAGCCCCGCCAACACACGCGAAAACATAAAGCGCCGGATAGCATAGTGCCAATGCACACAACGCTGTCAGGGGAACCTTCACGACATCCATGAGCGCTACCGACCAGCCTCCGAACAACCCCATCGCCACTCCAAAAATCGCATGGAATAACACGGCAGCAGCAAGCAGCGTCAGCCCGTTCCTGATTGCATTCTTCCCGTTCGCAATAACCTCAACAACGGACTCAGGGGATTTTAACAGTGCCGTCACGATGTTTTCGGGTTTCGGCGTATGAGCTTCATCTAACGGCGGGGGCATCGAATGTCCTGTATTCATTTTCATCGCTTCTTCATTCATGATCGGTTCTCCCTCTTATTTGGCACCCGTCAATAGGTACGGCAATACTTCCCTAAACACAAACTCGTAGAAATTTCGATCCAGACAATCAGGTCTCATCCAGGCGACCGGGAAGAACGGGCTTCCCACAAATGGGCGGAGGATCCACGACATCTGGCACCCCACGAAGGCAAAAGCCACCACCCACGCCGTAAACAAAGAGCCCACGGGGCAGTTCGGACGCACAACCCGACGCAATCCCTTCAGCAGCGCCATGTTGCCGCCGAAGCCGGCCAGGGACAAGATGATGATATGAGTCACAAGGATTGAATTGTGTGCATGGCGCAACACATCGTGCGTGCCCTCGGCAGGTACACCGGACAAAAGGAAGAATAACGCTATGGGGGCCATACTTAAAAGAATCCAGCCGCTGATCGTCATTGCCGCAAATACAGCAAAGACGGTTGATTTGAAAGACAAGCCGGACCCCAGCAGACTTGCCGTCATCCAGTTGAACCCGGCGACAAGGATTGTGGTACCTATAAAGAGAAGGGGAAGCTTGATGGCAACATAGAGAACCAATTGAGGGGATCGCCACCCAGCAAGAACGGCGCCATAGACTGCACAGGCGATTACGATGAAGGCCGCCATACCGAGCAGGTCTGACCAGTGGATTTCCTGGTCGCGGACGCGATCCCAAAATACCTCGCGATCTTTCAACAATAAAACAGGCAAGGCCAGCATTCGTGCAATCAACATGTCACAACTCTATGAATTTTTTGACAGAATGAACAGAATTTAAAAAATGGTTTTGATAATCGAACCTCATTCTGAACATTCTGTTAATTCTGTCAAAGCTCTGGATCCGGACACCGTGCGTGATCAATATCGTGACGCCACGAAATTGATCCGATACTCGCTGAACCCAAGTCGGTAGAACCGAATCTTTTGACAGAATGAACAAAATTCACAGAATATTTTGGAGGATCGAACCTCATTCTGAACATTCTGTAAATTCTGTCAAAAATCCGGGATTATGAATATTTCGATGCTACTGCTCGGATTCCTTATCGAATTCAGGAAATTTCTCTTTTAATTGCTCCACTGTGGTCCGCCACAGCGATGTGGTGGGCCGACAGACAGTGTTTTTATTGCCAAACATCCCGATCTCCTGGACGTCCTGTTGAATCGGCACAGTTTGGAGCTATTTGACCGGTACAAAATATTCACACCGCTCTGGATCTCAAATACTCATAGGGGCATTCCAATTCCTTGCGCAATCTTTTGGGCCAATTGCTTAAAATCATCTCTAGCATCCTGAACCGCGTTAGCATGACTCCCGATCGCACCATCCGCCGAGGTAAGATTAAAGATTGGTTTTCGCTGTTCCTGAGCCATCGGAATCAAGCTTCGGTAGTGCTTAATGGTTGCAAGGCAATATGGATCATCCAAGTGGCTGATTGTAGTAGCATTTTTTTCATTCAGCACGGCCTCTCGATAAACCTGAGGAATTCGGTTGACCCATTTGTCGTAAGCTTTAACCGGACGATCAAGCCGCACACCATGCTGCTGACATAGATAGCCAATGGCCTTCATCTCGCCATACGGTAATTGGAAATTTGGATAGTCTTTTGTTTCTATACAATTTTTCCAGTTATCCAGCCTTTTATTCCATAGACTTTTCCAAGTTCTTAGTGTTGGCCCAAGATTTTTCAAACCTTGTAGGGAAAAAAGATCTGCTCCGAGGGGGATTACTACGAAATCTGTTGCAATAAGCACGGATCGGTTGATTGCACCCAAATTTGGCCCTATGTCAACAAGTATGATGTCAGCCTCAACCTTATTGGAGCCCATCTGCATGACCTGCCAAAAGGAGGATAACATTCGCATAGGACGATAAAGATTATTATCACCCATACTGTTCGGCCATTCACTTGAAAGAGCATCCTCATAGCATGAAAGTTCAACATCACCCGGGATCAGATACAGATCGGTCGCGATATTTTGCAATATGGGCTCTACAATATCGCCCACTCCGGTCAAGGGTTTAACGCAATGATAAATGGTTGACCCCAATGCTTGCTCATCCCAAAGCTGTTCAATCTTCTCCTCATTGAGAAAAGCTGCTGTCAAGTTGGCTTGTGGATCCAGATCCGCTATCACTACACGCTTCCGCATGCTAGCATACATCCATGCAAGATGATAAATTAACGAGGTTTTCCCCACACCTCCCTTATTATTAAAGAAGGTCAAGACGGGTGTTTTCATGTTTTTCTCCATAGAAGACACATCACTGTGCTCTGGTTGACTTCAAATTCCAGTTCGGGATTCCCATTTTTCTGCAATTCTTTACGCGCTGTGGCAAGGCCGCGTCCAAAGGCTTGGATGAAACCGAAAATTTTCAACACATCACCAATATTGGGGTTTCGATAGTCCGTAATTCCAGGTCTGCCAAAGTTCTCGATTGTAACGTTTCCATAGGGCCCGCCCGGACTGTTAATTTCTATCCGGTCATTAAACCAGTACACCCGGATGGGCGCATTGGTACTCTCGTAGGTGCGATGCAGTACCGCGTTATACAAAATCTGTTGAATGGCAGCCTGAGGATATGGCACATCCCTTTGATGCGTTGGCGCTGATGTGATATCGACCGCAGATCGGTTGTGGGCCTTCAGTTTTTCTTCAGTACGGCGGAGTATTTCAACAAGAGCACCGCCTATGTTTTCTTCATCAACCACGGGATCAGATAACTCAACGCCATCAATTCTTAAAAACTGGATATAGGCTCCGGGCAAGAAATCCTGCGGACTTTTACCAATAGCCAGCAAGCCTAGCACCGTCGGGGTTGTGTCGTCTGGAGCGACAATCATTCTGCAGGAAGCCAGTCGCTCTTCGTAGGTCCTCCCATTTGCTTCCAGCACATCCGATGCAAATGCGGAGGGCAAATACTCGTTCTCAAAAATCACACGTGAAAGATCGGCGATTTTGGCAGAAGGGACGGGATATATGTCGAAAGGCAAATTTTTGAACCTCCTTTTTTCACTCAGAATTCGTTCCTCTTGTTCATTGGCGATGGATCGGCGAGGACCGGTACGAATCCAGATACGACCCTCGAATTTTACTGGAGGCATGTCAGAAGGCATAACCGTAACGACGGCCATCTCTGCCCCTTTCAGAATTCGTTTTTCCACAGAAAACACCGGCAGCGGGAGAATATTCCCATCTGTTTTCATGTCGGCAAGTGAACACAATAGTTGATCAGTCACCTGTAATCCGGACGGTTCCCCACCATCATTTGCGCCAATGAACAGAACGCCTGATTCATTATAGTTTGGCAAGTCATTTGCAAACGCACAAACCGCTTGGCGTGCTTTCTTAGGAACATCACCTTTGAATGATTCTTTGCGTTCAACCTTGTCAGATTCCAGAGAATCTAATAACTCCAAAAGTTCTTGATCTGAGAAGTTCTTCATCACGTCACCTCTATTTTATCAATAAGCGAGCTTGTTCCGGATTCTTACCTTTAATGGAGAATTCATAAATTTATCCATTAGGTGTATCACATGTCGTTAATATATCAGGCTTTCGTCTATTGTACATATACGTCACCGCTTACCGCAATAGACTTTCAGTTGGCTTGATTCTGTCTCGCGGTTACAGCGGATGCGTTCGAGCAGAATCGTGGCAGGTTCATCGTTTAGGTCTTGCGGGGCCAGTTCGCCGCGGAAGGCCTTGGCCAGGATCGCTTGTGTTAACTTTTCAGCCCGCGCCATCCCCGTCGCCACTTGCTTCTCGATGGTGTCAGCGAGGGTGAAGAGGCAATCGACACGACGAACGATTTCGCGCTGTTCCGGAAGAGGGCAAATCCGCAATGGGACAACCTTTAATTGCGTTGTGTTTATCCTTGGCCGCGTTGCCCCGTGGATTTCACCAATTAGCAAATCATGTGTCAGCTGACTTACGAGTTGAAAAGTGAGGTAGCATCGATCAAATCCTTCACTAGGACGAAGGCAGAAACAATCCGCCTTGGCTATGGTTTCTTCCTGAAGCTTTGGCAAAACACATGCTCGAACTTCATCTGAAATAAATGATGCAAAAATGATATCACCTGCCCGTACTGTATGCCTTGTAAGAGTGCCAAATTTCTCTCGACTGATGTAGGTCCTCTTTTCCTCAATAAACCTCAGTTGGCCGATGTTCTCTAGACGGACAACACGAACGCCGTGATTGGTATAGTCGGATGATTTAAGATTCGAGCCAAAAGGCCCGTCAAACATACCTCCCTTTGGAACCAGATCCTTGACGGGAACCCATCGCCAACTCTCTGGAATCTGCGGTAATTCAGAGTTCTCAAACAAAGTTGATGTTGCGTCACTTGATAACTCCGGGAATGGATTATCGGCACGCCAGTCTTCCGTCAACCGCCCAGAACAGGCGGCGACGAGGACGGATTGTCGGAAACGTTTGAGGATGGCGTGGACTTCGGCCAGACGCTCGCGCGCCGCATTCACTCGCGCCAGCAACTCTTCTACCTTCGCAACTATCCGCTTCTGTTCGGAGAGTGGGGAGAGTGGGATCTCGAGTTCCTCAATAAATCGAGTTGGGACTCGGGCCTGGCCGGCGCTGCTCGTGAATGTCTCCTTCGCGTCGCGGCGCACGGATTGTTGAGAAAGGAAACGGTACAAATATAATAGGTCGATCCCGCCAAGCGGGCGAATTACGTGAAGTTCTGTTGTACCGCATCCGAATCCGTTTCGGAGGCCAGTCGCAATCGCCCCTTTCCCGTTCTCCATGCAAGGCGTGATTTTGGCAAAAAGCACATCGCCTTCACCGAAGTGGGTGAAGCCTTTGCGCACTTCCCCATATGGTCGGTCCTCAAGAGCCAAGAATGCCGGTCCATCTTCACTAAGTGCCGACATGGGTGCGAATGAAACTGGCATCGAATCATCCAGTCCTTTTGGATGCCGCGGGTTGATGATGGATATATCCTTAATAGGCACGAGCGCCCACCCTTCCGGCAGATCGGCATCGGACGGATTCGGGATCGCGACATCAAGAATAGCGGGACGCTTCTTCACGCCTTAAATCCTTTGTCATCCGTGGGCTGGGCAAGGGCAGATTCTATTTCCTTGATGGTAGGGAGACTGCTCTTAAGATCCTTTGGCAGAGATTTAACGAGAGTTGTTTCCCAGTCGGCCACCCCTATTGGCTTCTTGACGTCACGCAGGGCGTATTCAACCACCAATTTATCCTTGGATCGGCACAAGAGCAGTCCAATGGAAGGTTGGTCGTCAGGATGACGCAATAGGTCGTCCACAGCGGATAAATAGAGGTTCATTTTGCCCGCGAACCCGGCCTCGAACGCCACAGCCTTTAATTCAACCACTACATAGCGGCGCAATTTGAGGTGATAGAAGAGAAGATCAAGATAGAAATCCTGCGAACCTACTTCCAGATGCACCTGCCTCCCTACGAAGGCAAACCCCGTGCCCAGTTCAAGAAGAAAACGCTGAATATGATCCACAAGAGCCTGTTCAATCTCACGCTCACGTCGCGGATCGGCCGTTCCTGTGAAGTCGAAAAGGTACGGATCCTTGAAAATTTGCGTGGCGAGGTCTGAGTCAGCAGGCGGCAGTGTGGCCGGGAAATTGGTAATGGCCTTTCCTTGCCTGGCATATGCCTGCCGTTCTATTTGTATGCACAAAATCGGTTGAGACCACCCGTGTTGGATGGTCTGACGTGCATACCAGAGCCGTGTTTCTGCATCTTCAAGTTTCTCCATAAGGGCAATATTCTGTTTCCAAGGTATTTGTGCAACGACCCGTTGCACAATTGACTGATCCTCCCAGGCGGCAGCAAAAGCCCGCATATACTTAAGATTTCGCGGGGACAGCCCCTGCATATCTGGAAATTCACTGCGAAGGTCAGCGGATAGGCGGTCGATCACTTTTGCGCCCCATCCGACGGCGGCCTGTCGCTGAAGAATGGTCTGCCCCATTTGCCAGTAGGCCATGACCATGGTCTCGTTGGCCGCCAAGACAGCCTTGATGCGCGCCTGACGAATCAGTTCTTTCAAGTGCGTAAGGGTCTCACCATAATTTGCAGGCAATTCACTGGCAGGTGGCGCCGCTGTGAAGCGGGCACCTTCCCTGGCGTGGCCCATCGCCCGGCGTTCCGTGTCTGCGAAAGATCCGGTTGGTGATGCTTCCGTTGTATTGGCTTGGCGCTTCATTTCTTGCTCCCATTCTCCAAGGCCGCTAGGACGGCGTTCAATTCTATTACTGCGCCTTCCAATGCCGCGATGGCATCGGTGGCGAGTTCTTCGGGTTCGGGGAGTTCATCGCTATCTTCAATGTCCTCATCCTTGAGCCACTTGAACCCATCGAGCTTGAAGTCCTTGGCTTTGACCTCGGTGATTGAAAACTTGTGAAAGCGTTCGGTCTCTTTGCGTTTGGACCGTCCATTGGGATCATCGCCATAGCATTTCCCGAATTCGGCAAAGTGCTCTGAGGTGAGCGGTCGGTCTTTTTTGGTTATACCGGGGACATTCGTGCGGGCATCATAAATCCACACATTCTCGGTCGCATAGCCTTTGGTAAAGAAAATGACGTTGGCTTTGACACCGGTGCTATACGGCGTAAACGTGCCGCGCGGTAAGCGCAGGACGGTATGCAAAACGCAGTCCTCGGTGAGTAGTTTGAACACCTCGCCAGCCTGATCGGCAAACAGGCAGTTGTCGGGCAACACCACAGCAGCACGGCCTCCGGGTTTGAGAATGGTCATCACGTGCTGGAGAAAGTTGAGTTGCTTGTTAGAGGTGGTGACCGTGAAGTCATCGCGGTCGGGGGCCTGATTCGCACCCCGGGTACCGAAGGGCGGATTGGTCAGCACGACATCGTGGCGCTGGCCATCAACGGGTTCATAGATCGTATCGCCCAGTTTGATGTGAGGCTCAATTTGGTGGAGAAAGAGATTCATCAGGGCCAGACGCCGTGGCGTGCGATCGATATCTTGCCCAAAGTAGGTCTTGCCGCGGACCCGCTTGACGATGTCACGGTCCATGGCCCCACCCTTGGTCTCCTTGACCAGCCATTCGTAGGCGACGACCAGAAAGCCGCCGGTGCCGCAGGCGGGATCACAGATGGTGAAATCCTTGTGGGCGCGCGGGTCGGGCTTCATGCAGTGGACAATGGACTGGATCAGAACGCGCGGGGTGAACATCTGCCCTGCCCCTTTTTTGCCTTCGCTGGCGGCCTTTTCGAGCAGGCCTTCATAGGCATCGGCCTTCACATCCACATTCAATTCGGTCCACTCGGTCTGGTCGATCTGATTGATGAGGGTCTTCAGGCTGACCGGTTTGGTAAAGCGGGACTGGGCGCCGGCAAAGATGTCGCCCAGAATGCCCGGCTGTTTACCGAGGGAACGGAGGATGTCTAAGTAGTTGTCAAGAATGCCGGTGCCGACCGCGTCGCGGAGTGTGGGCCAGGAGCAGTCGACGGTCTTTTTCTTGCCGCCGTCTTCAACGGTGAGCTTACTGAGGTTGATCCCCTTTTCATCGGCCATCTTAAGGAAGAGTAGGTAGGTGAGTTGCTCGACGTACTCGGTATAGCCGATGCCGTCATGACGTAGCGTATGGCAAAATCCCCAAAGTTTTTGAACAACATCCGACATAGATTACCCATCCTTCACGTGCGAAATGTCATGCGATCATACTGTGTCCCGCCACAATGGTGCACTATAAAAATCCAGGATTTGGAGAAGATAAAGAATTTGAATCCCGCATGCGGGATCGCGAAGGCCGCAAAGGCCTTTCGGCATAATTACCAGGTTTTTGAATTTAATATCCTGCGGGTGTGGCGTACTCGCCGCAGCCGCCTTCGCGATCTTCGCGACTTCTGTTCAAACTCATCTTAGCCCCAGTTATGCCGCAATGGCGCTGTTTAATTCCGACAGGAGTTTTTTCAGTTTGCCATCGAAGGTCCGGTCGGCCACGGCCCAACCGCCATCGCGGGCAAAGATTGGCAGGGCGTCAAAGTCTTCGCGGTCGATGGTCAGGTTCGTGACCAGGTGTTGCCGGATCCGGTCAAGCCAGCGCTGTTGGGCGGGCTTGAATTTCTGCCCCTTGGTGATTTTGGTCAGGGCACGATCCACGCGTTCAGCCGCCGTTAGCAAAGGCTCCTGTTCCCGCACCGCATGCTTAACCATCGAGATGATATCCACCAGCGCTTTATGATAACGGACGGCATGGACCTGCTGCAGGTTCTCGACGGTAAAACGCTGGGGCGCCTTGGCGAGAGTCTGCCGTAATTCAACCAGCGCATCCGTCCCCCACTCTTTCGGACGATTAAGGAGAATGCGGATGGCTTCAACCTGCGCTTCATTTTCCCGAACAAAGCGGGCAAAGGCCGTCAGATAATCCTCAGGCTTCCATTCAACGCCCGCCGCGTCTCGCACTAACCGCTCGGATTCAACTTTGTCTTCCGTAGCATGAGCGACATAGAAGACGCGCTTCCGGCGGGGATAGTCTTTTAGCAGATCCTGAAAGGCCTTCTCCCTGAGCAACTTCATGGTGCAAGCGAAATCTGCCGATAGACGGGTGGTGAGTTCGCTCGCGTACCGCATCATGTCACCATCGGGAATAAACCGCGCGAACAGTTCCCGCGCCTCGCCTGACATTTCCTTATCGATCCGCTGCAATCGTTTGACCAGGCAGCGAATGTTGTAGGGACGGTCCCGATTGGCCCAGATGTCCTCAATGATTTCAGCAATGGAGCGACCCGGCTTGTCCGGCGGCTCGGCCGTGATCGCCGTGGCCTTGCGGAAATACTCCAGGAGCGTGCCATCAAAACAGTCAAAGACCGTGAAATGGGATTTGTCCGGAAAGCGCTCGCCTTTGCGGGTGCCGCGTCCAAGCATCTGCTCAAACAGGATACGGGACTTGACCGGGCGCAACATGACGATGAACTCCAGGTCCGGGATGTCCACACCGGTGGAGAGCATGTCCACCGAAACGACAATGCCGGGGTTGGGCCGGTTGCGGAACTCGCGGATGCGTTGCAGGGGACGATCCACGCGACCGGTGATCTTCTGTACAAAGGCATCGCCACGCCCGAAAACATCGCGGCAGATATCAACAAGCTGGTCGGCATGGGACGTGTGCGGCAGATCGTTGGCGGCGAAGATGAGCATCTTCGGGAAACGTTTGAACTCCTGCTCATGTTGGTCGGCGTATTTCCGCAACTCCTCAACGATTTTCTGATTGGAATCCGGCGCTGTAATCTTCTGCTCGATTTCGGTGGTTGAGAATTCCCGTTCATCCTCCAGGGCGTCCATCTTCTCCAGGCCGGTTTCGGTATCCACCATGCCGACCTGTTCGCCTTCCTGAAGAAAGATCCCCTTCATGCGGACGTTGGATTTGATGCGCACGGCATCGTAGTCCACAAGAAAGCCTTCCCGGACGGCGCGCTCGTATTCGTAGCGATAAACGACATCCCGGAAGTAAGCCTTGGTGTGGGCCGCGGGGGTGGCGGTGAGACCGATCTTAACGGCATCAAAATGGTCAAGCGTGTCACGCCAGATGGAGATTTCGGCGGTGCTATAGCCGCGGTGACATTCATCTGCGACGATGACGTCAAATGCATGGATGGGAATCGGAAGCGGCTCGGCGTCGTCATCCGCATCCTCGTCGCCCATCCCGAAGACGGCCTGACGGCCAAACAGGTTGATTGTCATGCTCTGGATGGTGCAGACATACACGAAGGCGTGGCCGGGCTTGGGGTCCTTCAGGTAGGCAGCCGGCAGGACTTTGGGGTCGAAGGGCTCGTCCTCTTCAAAATCTTCGCGCTGGAAACGCTGACTGTAGACCTCGTAAATTTGATCGAACTTCAGGCCCGGTTCGGGTTCGTAGGAGGCGAAGGCGCGCACGGCCTGAGCGGCGAGAGCCCGGCGGTCCACTAAAAAAAGAATCCGCCGACCGGCGCCGGACTTCATCAGGCGATAGACCTCATTCACCATGGTAAAGGTCTTGCCGGTGCCGGTCGCCATGGCAACCAGCATTTGCCGTTTGCGGTTCACAATGGCCTGCTCCATCGCCTTGCAGGCATCGATCTGATAGGGCCGCAGGCGGGGATGCCATGGGGTGATCGCCGCAAGACTTGCCGCCGCCGTCTCAACGTCGCGGGTCATCAGTTCGCGCAAAGCGGACGGCATGTGGAAATCGGCAAGCCGTCGGGACCGGCTGAATTCGTGGCGGATATCGTGAAACCAGATGACCTCGCCATTGGTTGAATAGAGGAACGGAACATGGAAGCCGTGGAAGTCGAAAGACCCGTCCGCCCCGCGCGAGTAGCGTTCAGCCTGAGTGAGGACGTTTTGGGGACCAAGGGTCAGTTTCTTGGCCTCAATGATCCCGAGCAATTTCCCGTCCACAAACAGGGCGTAGTCGGCAGGGCCATTGGCGGTGGGGTATTCGGCGACCGCGTGGGCGGTCAGCTTGGCGAGAACCAAGTCTGGGGTCCAGCGGACGACGGTCCAGCCCAGGGCGACGAGTTTGGGATCAATCCTCGCCTTGCGGGTCTGCCACTCGAATTCGGTCTGCTTGTTAGCCGTCATGGTTTGGTCAAAGATAGTAGTGCATCCGACGAAAAGCGATTCTTCTTTCGTTTAGCGGAATCCGGATCTTTAGACAGAATTTACAGAATGTTCAGAATGGGTTTCGCCCCTCCAAACTATTTTGTAAATTCTGTTCATTCTGTCAAAAATCTTCATTCCCCGTCCCAACATTCAGAAATTGAACAAGCCCTTGCTCAAGCTGTTTAGCATTGGTCTTTTATGATGGAATTGACTTCATGTTTGCGGGGCCTGCACGGTCGCGGTCTTCTCCGTTTCATCTTCGCTTGGCGGTGTTGGATCGACGGAAATGGCGGGCGTGGGTTCGATCGTTTCCGGCTCAGGCGGGATCGCCGCGGGCGGTGTTTCAGGTTCCGGAATGATCTCCACGGCCGGTTCGACGATCGGCGTGGGCGCCTCGATAATGACCGGCTCTGGCGCGGGTGTCGGCGTTGGCTCAGGCTCAGCAACCGGGATCACCACGGGTTCAGGTTCCGGCGTTTCGGGAACCGGTGCTTCCGCCACGGGTTCCAAGACCGGTTCCTGAACTGGAGCAACGGGTTGTTCCGGCTCCGACACGACTGGCGCCGGCTGCGGCACCTCATATGCAGGCGCGGGGTCCGGCACAACTTCAACGACCGGCTCGGCGATCGGTGTGGGCGCCTCCGCCTCGACGACAGCCTGAGCCGGCGCGGGGTCTATGGTCTTAGGCTCTGACGCTGAGGTGGATGCCGACGTCCCGGCGGCATTCGTGCCTGATGTGGCCTCGCTGGGCGCCAATGCCGCCGGGACGTCGGCATCCACCTCGGAGGCCAAAGGCGCAAATTCGGTTACCGGCAGGACAGCCGTTGTCGGCGTCGGCGCAGGTTCAGAGACGACCACCGGTGTCGGCTCCGGTGTTGGGATTGGATCAGCCGATGGCGGCGGTTCGGCAACGACCGGTTCGGCGATCGGTATGGGTATCGCAACAATAACCGGTGTAGGCGCCCGGGGAATGACAGGGATGACTGCCGGCGCAGAGGCTTGAGGCGGTGGCATGGGTTTCACCGGAACAGGAATGTTTGCCGGTGCGGTCTTCGCCGCCTCTGGTCTTGAAACTGGTATAATCGGAGGATTGAACACCGGCTTGGGTATGCTTGGCGTCACAGGCATGGGGATCGGCTTGCTCGGCGCTACGTTGTCCCCGCCCCCGGCGATTCCCGCCAGCATCGCCTTACCGGCACCTTGCCAGAGAACGATGACAGGACATTTTCCGCCGACTGACAGTAACACGGCAGAGTAGACGGTTGGGCAACAGATGATTCCGGCGATTCCATCTTCCAATAACTCGCTCACCCGTGCCTGGGCAGAAGCCGGGTCGGCAGGTAGAGTGATGATCATTAACCGGTATTTCGTTTCAGCAAGGATCGGTTCCAGATTAGGGATGAGTGCGAGGCTATCGGTTGAACTTGCAACTGAAAGGATAAGACCAATCTGCCGTTTGCCCACCCCGGCAATCTGAGAATTACCGACTTGGATGCTGGGAACCGGTGTCGCGGTATTGCCAAGAGCGATGTCCCGGGCGATTTGATTCGGTCGGTAACCCAATTGGCGGGCGGTGGCGAGAACCCGTTCCTGGGTTGAATGGCTTATCCGATGTAGGTCCCCTTTGCCGTTGATGACAAACGAGGCGGTCGATCGATCCACTCCAGCTGCTGATGCGACATCCTTTAAAGTTGCTGAACTAGTCATGCTCAAGCTGTTTAGCATTGGGTATTTTAAAAAGATCAGATCAGCCGCGTGCCCTGCGAGTCAACAGTGGTGACCCAACTCTTCGAGGCAATTCCAAGTGAATTGAATGTCAGTACCATCTGTTTTTCAATGGTTCGCGCCTTCTGAAGATTGTCGGTGATGGCAAACATAGTCGGACCCGAGCCGGAAATGGCGACACCATCGGCTCCGGCTTTGAGTGCATTTCTTTTCACCTCGTCAAAACCCGGGATGAGTTTTGACCGGACCGGCTCAACAATGACGTCGTTCAGACACCGGGAAAAAAGCGAATAATCATTTTTTGCAAAGGCCGCCGTGATCAGGGCCGTATTTGCCATGTTGGCAATAAAATGTTCCATGGGAACTTTTTTGGGCAACATCTTGCGGGCTTCACGGGTCAGAACCACTACGTTCGGCGTCACCAGCACAATTTTGAGACTTCGAATGGAACCGATCCGGGTGACATCCAGAGGAACGCAGCACCGGGTTAAGGTGGCTCCGCCCATCAGGGCGGGAGCGGTATTATCGGCGAAAAAACCACCGGACACCACCGCTTCCGCTTCAGTGGCTGCCAGAATCATTTGCTCCAAACTGAGTTGGGCGCCATAGAGGTAATTGGCGGCGAACGCACCGGCGGCGGCGGAAGCCGCACTGGATCCCAGGCCTGACCCGATCGGCAGGCCTTTGTGCAGGGTCATCTCAATACCTCCTTTGATGTTGAGATATTTGAAAACATTTGCCGCCGCGAGTGCAGCGGTATTTTTCCTGGGATCACACGAAAGGGGAACCGATGAATGAACGGCGGCGATACGGATTTTGCCACCCGACAAGCGCCGGGCCTCAACAATATCGCCAAGATTTTTTACTGCCAGCCCCAGCACATCGAAGCCGGGGCCGATATTGCCGATTGTTGCAGGAGAAAAAACTTTGATCTGCTTCATGGAGCTCATACTCCCAAGGAGCGCCACCTGTCGCAATCAAAAACTGATTTGCAGTTGTCTTGAATGCTTGGATTCCAGTATATTGCCTGCTCATTTGAATCAATTCAGGAGCATTATGAGCCTTAACAATAAAGAAATTCTCGATTATCATGTCGGCGGCAAAGTCGGTATGCGTACCACAAAACGACTTTCGGGGCCGGACGATTTATCCCTCGCGTATACGCCCGGTGTTGCCCTGCCCGTCAAGGAGATCGCCCGCGACCGTGAAGCCCTCTATCGCTGTACGGCCAAGGAAAATCTGGTAGCCGTAGTCTCGGATGGCACGGCTATTCTGGGCCTTGGCGATCTGGGCGCCGAAGCCAGCATACCTGTCATGGAAGGGAAAGCCGTCCTCTTCAAAGCTTTTGGTGATGTGGATGGTTGGCCTGTTCCGGTAAATCATTGCCGGATGGGTGGCCAGAATACCGGCAAAACGGATCCGCAACGGGTCATTGATACCGTCATGGCGATTGCTCCGATGTACGGTGGAATCAATCTGGAAGATATCGCCGCGCCGGCCTGTTTTGAAATCGAAGACAAACTTGATGCCATGCTGGATATCCCTGTCTTTCATGATGACCAGTGGGGCACTGCGGTGATTACCCTGGCGGCGGCCATGAACTACTGCCATATTTCACAACGCGCCCTGGGTGAATTAAAAATCGTTATCAATGGCGCCGGTGCGGCCGGCATCCGCATCTGTGAAATGCTTAAAGCGGCGGGGGCAAAGACCGTCATGTTGTGCGACACCAAAGGGGTTATTCGCAATGATCGCAGTGATCTCAGCGGCAAAAAGAAAGAACATGCCTTTGCCACTTCTGACAGCACCCTGACGGATGCCTTGAAGGGGGCGCATGTATTTATCGGCGTTTCGGCCGCCAACTGCGTTAAGCCCGCAGATGTTATGTCCATGGCTGCACAGCCGGCAATTTTCGCAATGGCGAATCCGGACCCTGAAATCCGACCGGAGGATGTGGCTGCGGCGATGGGGAATAAGCCCTACGTCATGGCTACCGGCCGCTCGGATTACCCGAACCAGGTCAACAATGTCCTCGGCTTCCCCTTCCTTTTCCGGGGGGCACTTGACGTAAGAGCGCGAACGATCAACCTCCCTATGAAAGTGGCGGCGGCGGAGGCATTGGCCGCCCTAGCCCGCCAGCCGGTTCCGGCGGAGGTTAAGAAACTCTATGAAACCGAGTTGACCTTCGGGCCGGGGTATATCATCCCGAAACCATTTGATCGCCGACTGTTCCTTGAAATCCCGTCAGCCATTGCGGCAGCGGCAGTATCTTCCGGTGCAGCGCCCAAACGCGATTTGAGTGGATACCGGGCGCAACTCATGGCACGTGATCGAGCCCGGTCTTTTCTTCAATCATGAGTCTGCCGTTAAAACTCAATATTGGCCCGCTGGAGTTTGATACCCCGATTCTATTTGCCCCATTGGCGGGGTACTCGGATTTTGCCTTCCGGATGAGCCTCCGTGCGCTGGGCGGGCTTGGCTTCGCCTATACCGAGATGTTAAGCCCGGCCAGCCTGCTGATCGGCAAGGCCAGGCGGCTGAAATCACTGACCGCCACTTCAACGGAAGATCTTCCGCTGGGCCATCAAATCTACGGCGCCCAATATGACACCCTTTGTGCCGGAGCGGTTCTGCTCGAGCAACGGGGCGCCCAGCTGATTGATATCAATATGGGTTGTCCTCAGCGCAAAATTTCAGTTCAAGGGGCGGGCGCAGGGTTGCTGCGTGATCCCAAGGAAGCCATCCGGATCGCGGCCGGGGTGGTCAAATCCGTGAGCATCCCTGTCACCGTTAAACTTCGTCTGGGCTGGGATACTGAGAACCTTGTGGCCCATGAGATGGTGCCGGAATTGGAAGCGGCCGGGGTCGCCGCCATTACCATCCATGGACGGACCCGCTGTCAGGGGTTCGGTGGAGAAGCGGATTTGCAGGGAATTCGAACCGTGGTGAAGGCCGCCCGGCGAATCCCGGTCATTGGCAATGGCGACATTACCTCACCTGCAGCAGCGCTCCGGATGTTTGAGGTGACGGGTTGTGCCGGCATCATGCTTGGACGCGGCCCCCTGAAAAATCCCTGGCTGATCCGCGATATCTGGAACGAGATGCGTGGGTTACCTGCCGAGCCGCCCCCTACCCGCGCGGACTGGGTGGATTTTGCCGGTGCTCATTTTGAGCGGATGATCGAACTGTACGGTCCGATCGGGGCCACCCGGCTCTATCGGAAATGGATTCCCCAATATCTCCGCCGCATGTTGGCCGGCCGCCGTCATCTGGTCGAGATGATGGAACTTGAGGATGCGGTGGAAATGCGGCACGCCATTGAAGCGCTTCGCGAAATACGGTCCATAGAGGCTCCCGACCGCAGGGCGGAACCCGCCGAACCGGAAGATGCCGACAAATAAAAAGGCGCGGAGTTTTCACTCCACGCCCTTCAATAACTGACTCAGCGAAAACTCGCTCTGTCGTTAACCTTTAAGAATTTTGCCGGAACGGATGCAGCCCGTACAAACAGTCTTACGTGTAACGCCGCCGCCCACTTTTACACGAATCTTTTGAAGATTCGGCTGGAATTTCCGTCGGGTAATCCCGGTGGTATGCAAGCCGATACCCCCTTTGGCCTTGGCCAAACCATGACGTACAATTCGATTGCCCGTGCTAACCGTTTTATTACAAATTTCACATGCCCTACCCATCGGTCGTCTCCTTGAATTAATGAGGGGCGAATAATAGGTATCTCATCCACCTGACGCAAGATAAAAATCGCAAAATGCGAAAGATTACTTTACCGGCTTCCCGCCTGGCACGAGATTGCCGGCCGGAATGAACACCTCCAGGCGGGTCGTTTCCGTGGCTGATTCGGATCGCCACTCCAGGTGAAGACGTGCCGCCCGCGGCACAAGCGTTCGACCTGACGAGACCCAGTTGTTGGTCCAGCCCGTGTCGGAGCGAAACAGGGTGACAGGCAAACTGACTGCAACGAAACAGGGTGACAGGCAAACTGACTGCAAGGCATGAATTTTCCAACTCTCTT
>JBAXDB010000050.1:0-17429 GCA_037141135.1 bacterium
CCCGATGAATTATCAATATGAACCTTGTCCTCATCGCGGCTGTAAATGATACGTGATCCCCGCAAGGTCATCCCTTCCTGGGTGATAACGGGCTTGTCAGTCAGAACCGTGATTCCCGAGCGGACACTGTATACCGCGCGGCCGCACGTGGCCCGGCGGAAGCCTTTGGAAAGTGCCCCCTGCTTGTCCGGCACATTCACCGGGTTCAGGTCCTGCTCGATATCAACCGAACCCACGGCCGTCACCATTTCCGGGTCACGGTTCGTGCTCATCAACATGGTAATCTGGTCCGCCTTAATCGTCACGCGCGGGTCGCGCACCACCACATCACCATCAAGCACCAGCACATTCCTGGAAATATCATAGTCCGCCCGCTTGGCCGACACATGGGTCTCACTGGCGCCACTGCCCATCGTCATGCCACCCGCTCCGACGGAATCTGGAACCTGGGCTGGGGCCACTGCCGCCACTAGCAGAACCAGACCTCCAACCGCCACACTTAGTCGCACCTTCTTCATATCACTTTTTCTCCTTCAGCAGGGGCCACACCTTGACTTGCCCCGTCATCACCATATGAAAGTTATTCAGGATCTCAATCCGCTGATTACCGGCAGTCCAGCGGAATCCCTTCCCGGTAATCACAACATTGTCCCGCACAATCTTCATCTCGGCATTTGAAAAGGCATCTTTGCTCTTCTGATCCACGGTGCAATGGTCCGATGATAACACCGCATCCACCTCATTGGAAGCACTGGTCACCAGACGTTTCTTATACATGATAATCTGCAACCCGGTAATCCTGATCTTGTTGTCCTGAAGCATTTTGGCTTTTTTGCCGAAAATCTCGGATTTCAGCATGCCTCCCGAATCAAATTCAGGAATCCGGAAATCGTCAATCTCACGATCTTCCATGCCAGCAAGCTGCTGGGCAAGCGACATTGTCCCGCAGGCGGCACAAGCCAACACCAGCAGTCTGATCAGAATTTTACGCAAGACGCACGATATCATCAATTTTCCTCAACGTCCGCCAGAGTTGCCCCATGGCGGAAAACGCAATCGTATTATCCTTGTCGGACAAAGCCTCCTCGGGCTTGACATGGGTCTCGATAAACACCCCGTCACAACCCGTGGCGACCGCCGCCCGCGCCAGTGCAGGAGCCCAACAACCATCACCGCCCGTCCGGTCACCCGCCCCACCCGGGCGCTGAACACTATGGGTGGCGTCAAAAATCACCGGATATCCGAACTCACGCATTACCAGAAGACTACGCATGTCGGCGACTAAATTATTATAGCCGAACGAGACTCCCCGCTCGGTCAAAATGATCTTCCGGTTGCCGGTGGACTCGATTTTATCAATCACATTGCGCATATCCCCGGGCGCCATGAACTGGGCCTTTTTCACATTTACAGGAATGCCCGTCTTCCCGGCCGCCACAACCAGGTCGGTCTGCCGGCACAGAAAGGCCGGGATCTGAATGATATCCACCACTTCCGCCGCCCGCGCGGCCTCCTCCACGCTGTGGATGTCCGTCAACACCGGCACCCCATACCTGGTCTTTACCTCTTTCAGGATTTCAAGCCCACGCTCCAAGCCCGGACCACGATATGAACGTACGGAAGACCGGTTGGCCTTGTCATACGATGCTTTGAAGATCAGTGAAATTTTCAGGGTCTTTGCCAGGCGCACCAATTTCCCGGCGATTTCCAGGCACCCCTCACGGCTTTCGATCACACAGGGCCCCGCGATCAGAACCAACGGCCGCTTCCCGCCCACGCTCACACTACCCACATCCACAATCTTGGTTTTACTCATGAATCCACGCTCGCCATTCCGCATTTTATCAATGCTGCTTCCGCCAACGCCACATCCTCGGGTGTATCCACCCCAAGCCCTATCTCCTGAGTCTCAACAACCCTCATCCGGGCACCCAGATGAAGCGCCCGCAATTGTTCCAGCTTTTCAGTCAGTTCCAACACACAGGGCGGCGCCTTCACCAGCCGGTCCAGAAAAGCACGGCGATAGGCATAAATGCCCACATGCCGCCAATGCGTCAAGCCCGCCGGGGCGGTATCCCGCACAAACGGAATCACAGCCCGCGAGAAATACAGCGCCCGCCCCTGCTCCCCGAAAACCACTTTCACAACAGAGGGTTTGTTCAACTCATCCGGCGAATGAATCGGCGTCGCGGCCGTGGCCATATCCCATTCCTGCGCCTCCACCATAACCTCCGCCAGCCCATTGATCAATCTTGGATCAATCAGCGGCTCATCCCCCTGGATGTTGATGACAATCCCGGCCTCCCGCCCTGCCACCGCCTCGGCCACCCGGTCCGTCCCTGAAGGATGATCCTGCCGCGTCATCACGGCAATCGCACCAAGCGACGTCACCACCGAGCGGATGCGCTCATCATCGGTGGCCACCAGAATTTCGTCAAGGCGGGTTGCCAGGCGAACCCGCTCCAACACCCATTGGATCAGCGGTTTCCCGCAAATCGGCGCCAGCGCTTTTCCAGGCAGCCGCGTTGAGGCCCACCGCGCCGGAATCACACCCACCACTCGTTCCCGCTTAGACTTCATTGAGCTCCACGCTGGCTATCAGTTCAGCCGGCGAGCAGGTCGCCGTCCCCAGTTTGCCCACCACCACTCCGGCGGCATTGTTGCCCAGCACCGCGGCTTCGTCATACGACGCTCCCGCCGCCAAGGCCATCACGCAGGTCGCGATGACCGTATCCCCGGCGCCACTGACATCATACACCTCGCGGGCCCGCGTAGGAATCACACAGGGCGGAGCATCCCGGGCCACCATATACATTCCATTTGCGCCCAGTGTCACCAGTAACTGTTCCGGCTCCCAGATCTTTAACAGGGTTTCCGCCGCCTTCCGCAACGAAACATCATTCAATGGATCACCGGGCGGCGGCGCCTTTGCCGGCAGCCCCGCGCAGGCATGTGCCTCCTTGTAGTTCGGCGTGGCCAACGTAATGCCCTTGATGGTCAGATTCAAATTGTCCTTGGGATCCAACCCGACAGGAATGCCTTTCTTCCTGGCCGCCGCCAAAACGGCATCCATCACTTCCTGGCAGACAATTCCCTTGCTGTAGTCCTCAACCACCACCCCGTCGCAGGACTCCATTTCGATGGAGATCAACTCGCAAAAGGCCTGGATATCATCCGGCGACAGATGCGGATCGCTCTCCCAATCCACCCTGACCACCTGCTGCCGATCAGCCAGCACGCGCATCTTCACTGTGGTCTGCAGACCAGCCACGGTGCGCACCGCCCGTGTACAAATCCCCTGCCCGCTCATCAGCGCCAGAAGCTCCTGCCCGGCCGCATCATTGCCGATAACCCCGGCTATCACCGCCTGGCCGCCAAAAGCACAGACATTACTCGCGACATTCGCGGCCCCCCCGGGAACCTGCCGCTCACGCCCAACCCGCACCACCGGCACCGGCGCCTCAGGCGAGATGCGGTCCACTGACCCATGAATGTACTTGTCCAGCATAAGATCGCCGACGACCAGTATCCGTTGACGTTTAAACAACTTCGCCAACTGTTTTGCGCGCTCAATATTCATTTTCCTGTTCCTCGCTTGCCCACTGCCGCCGGAATGGACCACCAATCTTTGACACCAGACTCATCCCCTTCCCACACCCCGCGGTAATCGACCTCGAGATAGGGATTTTCGGGCGTCGCCACCCACATCCGCCGCATGAGCCTCCCCTTGACTCCGCCAGTCCGGAAAACACTTCTCGCCGTGACCTCAAAAATCTTCAAATGCCGTTCGCCCAACAACACAGGGCGCATACTCACATTCAAACCATCCACCGCCGCCAGGCGCTCCCCATCCGGACTGCTCCACAACACGGCGCTGTCTGTCACATCCAGACTCACCAGTTTGGGATCATCTGCAAACAAAGCCACGGTGTCCCGCACATCACACAACGTCGCAAGGCTTGAGAAGGCCGCCGGCACCCAACCATCCGCAATCTTGACCAGTTCCAGTCGCAGTCCGCGAAGCGTTAAGTGCATCTTCCCGCCCCAACGCCACCCAATCTGAATTTCCCTGGCCTTGAAACTTCCCAGGGGGGTTGTACTGGGCTTGGTCTGTACATCGGTCAGAATGAGATCCAATGGCGTCGCCAACTGTGCCCCGCCTACTGTCAGATCCAGTCCTGTCTGTTTTTTCAGATAGCTCGCGACCAGATCACTTCCCACCTTGGTCTGGATCCCGAATACCGCCATGGCCATCACAAAGACGGAACTCAAACCCAGCATCATCAAACACCCGGCCGCTTTCGGCGGCGGGCGGTTGGCGCAGGGCTTCGCCGGTTTGACATCCTCATCCCAGTCAGTCGTTGCCGGACTCATCAGTTTCCTTTCGTTTACGGGGGCCAAACAAAAGGGAACCCACCCGGATCCAGGTAGCCCCCTCTTCAATCGCAATTTCAAAATCATGAGACATGCCCATCGAAAGCTCAGGCAAATTCAACCCGGCATCAATCTGCATTCGATCCCGAAGTTCCCGCAAGGTCCTGAAGAAAGGCCGCGCCGCTTCCGGGTCTTCCGCAATGGGCGGAATGGTCATCAACCCGACGACCTTCACCCTGAACAACCGATTGGCCGCCTCAAGAGTAATGGGCAACTGTTCTGGCGACATGCCGAACTTACTGCGTTCCCCCGATACATTCACCTCAAGACAAACCGGCAGCGAACGCCCCTCGTCCGCCGCAAACCGGTCCAGCGTCTCCAGCATGCGGAGCGAATCCACGGAATGAATCATCTCAAACAGGTGAACCGCCTCCCGCGCCTTGTTTGACTGCAGATGGCCGATCAAATGCCAATGGAGGCGACCCGGGCACAAGGGTATCTTGCCACGCGCCTCCTGGACGCGATTCTCGCCGAACGTTTCAATTCCCAGCGCCGCTACGGCGGCAATATCATCGGGTTGCTGTGTTTTGGAGACCGCCATCAACTGCACCGTGGCTGGATCCCGCCCTGCCCTGCCGCAGGCCGCGTGTATCCGCTGCACAATGTCTTCATATCGTTTTTCCAAGTCCAGACTCATAAGGGGCTAATTCTTTACTATTTTTACCCCCTCATCACAAGTTGATTCAAAAAACGGCTCAGCATTTCTCCTGCGGATAGACCAGACCCCATTGCCGTCGCAATTCATCCATGGTACGCATAGTGGCCAAAGTTTCGGCTAATGGCATCACGGGACTTTCCTTGAGCCCTGCACGCAAGCAGAGGCCGACCTCTACCGCCTCATAATTATACCCGTTCCCCACCATCACAGAACTCACCGTTTCGACCTCTTTGCCAGTGATCGTCAGCGTTACCTGCTCGCCATGCCAGAATTCCGGCAAATAAATTGAGCCTTCGGTTCCGAGAATCCTCGCCTCATGGGGCGTCCTTGTCCGCACAGCACAGGTCAAAACCGCCAATGCCCCGCCCTGATAGGACAGCACAATAGCAGACTGCTCATCCACGCCGGTCTCACCCAGATGACACTGCCCGGTCACCTTCATGGGGGCGCCCCCGATTACCATGGAAGCCAGAGCCAGCGGATATATCCCCACATCGAGCAGTGCTCCTCCACCCAGATGCGGATTCAAGATTCTACTTTCCGGATTCCAGTCCACCCGGAAGCCAAAGTCAGCCATCACCATTCGCGGCTCCCCGATCATCCCCCGCGCCAACCACTCCCGGACCTGCACCATGACCGGCAGAAACCGGGCCCACATCGCCTCCATCAGGAATACTTTCTCGCGTCGGGCACAGTCTATCAGCTCCTGGCATTCCCGTGCATTGAGAGTGAAGGGCTTTTCGCATAAGACGGCCTTTTTCGCCTTCATACAAAGCAGGGCCGCCTCAAGGTGCATGGGATGTGGTGTGGCCACATACACCACATCCACTTCGGGATCGGCTACCAGCGCCTCGTAACTGGCATAGGCCCGCGGGACGCCAAATTCAGCGGCAAAGTCCGCCGCCTTTGCGTCCGATCTCGATCCCACCGCCACCAGACTTGCATCCGGCACCGACTGCAGTCCAATCGCAAATTTATTTGCAATTCTACCCAGCCCCAATATTCCCCATCGAATTGGTTTAATTGTTGACTCTCCTTTCACAATCATTCTCCGGGTTCTTTGTTATCAGTTACGGGGTATTTGGTATTCCGCCAATAACACTTAACAAATAACCAATAACGCTCCACCATAAATAACTCGAAAGCCGTATCTTCTACTGCTAGAGTTATATCACATTTTTTAACCCATGAGGAACGAGATTGATGAAACCGGAAATTATTCTTGCTGTTGATGTGCCCTCTGCCATGGAGGTCGCCCCGCTAATGAACAAACTTCCCGCCGAACTGACCTGGTTCAAGGTGGGACTGGAATTATTTACGGCCGAAGGTCCGGCGGTCCTTCAAATCATCTCTTCCCGCCAGAAAAATATTTTTCTCGACCTCAAACTGCACGATATCCCCCGCACCGTCGCCAATGCAGTTACGTCAGCCGCCAAACTGGGGGTGAACTTGATCACCGTTCACGCCATTGGGGGGCGTGCCATGCTGCAGGCGGCCGCCGAAGCGGCCGCCGCCTTCGGCCCCACACGCCCGCGTCTGGTCGCTGTGACAACCCTCACCAGCCTGAATCAGGACGATTTCACAGATCTCGGCATCGGGCGCACCGTCTCCGCCCAGGCACTGGCCCTCACTGAAATGGCCCTCGCCTGCGGTATTGACGGCGTCGTCACCTCTGTGCATGAAGCGCCAGCCCTGCGCCAGCGCTTCGGCAACACCCCCATTCTGGTCACTCCTGGCATCCGCCCCTCCGGCGCCGATGTGGGCGATCAAAAACGCGTGGCCACACCCACCCTGGCCGTGGAAGCAGGCTCCTCCTATCTGGTGGTGGGGCGCCCCATCGTCGAGGCGGCGGATCCCGGCATGGCCGCGCGCGCCATCCAGATGGAAATCGATCGCGCCTGGCAGGTCAAGCCGCATTGAGCCATGGATCCATGCAAGCCCTGCCGATTATAATCGGACTTATGCTGACCCAGTCATTTCCATTAGTTGCCGCAACAGCCTATGCCGCGCCCGAATCCTGGTTTGACCAACCGCTTTCCAACGCCACCTTTGTGGTATTTGACGTCGAGACCACCGGACTGATCGCCCGGCAGGAACGTGTCCTGGAAATCGGCGCCATCAAGTTCCGGAACGGAACAATCATTGAGCGCCGCAACTGGCTGATCAAACCGGATATCCCCATTCCCATTGTCGTTCAGAATATTCACGGCATCACGCCCGACCTCGTTTCCAATGCGCCCCCCTTTTCCATTGTATTTCATGAGTTTTCAGCCTTCACCAGCAATACCATCCTCATGGCCCATAATGCCCGCTTCGACCATGCTTTTGTCGCCGGGGAATTAACTCGGAACCAACTCCCCTTCCCAGCCACACCTATTCTCGACACGATCCCCCTATTGAAATCCTGGCATCCTGAACAAAGAAGTTACTCGCTTCATAACCTGACCGGAAATCTGACGCCCAATCATGAAACACACACGATTACCGACGCGGCCCTGTCTGAAGGGTCTCTCCGGACCAATCGCTTTCATTCCGCTCTCTATGATTGCGAGTTCCTCACCCTGCTGGTGATGGACGGGTTCAAGAAACTGCCTCCGGAGTCAACCGTCAAGACACTCACCCGCATCACGGGCGGGGTTTATTTCTTTGAGCATCATCGCCGCAAAAAACTTCTCCGGGAAACAACGCCATGCAAACCATAATGCTGCTGACCATTTCGAACGTCTTTTTCGTTTTTCATAAATGGTGAAGGCTCAAATCATTCCGGGCGCTTCACGAGAGGAGTCATGGCACATTATGTGCTGTTAACTTTTAACAACACCCATGAATCGGGCAATAAAGTACTCAATGGTCGCAGGGATTGTGGTCATACCCACGATGATTGCTTTGTTTTGGACCCATGCCCCACGCAAAAGTGAGAAAGCGGGCAACACAGCCATCACCTTGCGAAAACCGCCAGCGAGGCCGCTGGCCCTCCAAAAATCAGGAGAAACGACGGTTTTTGATGGCTCTTTTCAACAGGCGGTTAAAGCACCTGACGCCACCCTGCGCGCAACGAATGCCCAACAAATAGTATTCGGGAATGGGATCCCTTTTCAACCCGCTGATCTTCCGGCTTGTCCTTTGCGGACAGAACTGGAGTCACTGCCACCCACAACGCTCATTTTCTCAATGGCGCGACTCACCAAAATATCGTTTCACATCAATGACTTAAACTCCCTCCATGTCGACTCGTCAGGCATGCCTTACTATGTTTGCACCTTCTCCAACACAGTCACTGAGGCCCATACCCGGAATTCACCCACCATCGCAAAGGGTGAAGCCAATATCCCGGTGCGGGAGACAGTATCTACAGATAGCCTGAGTACTCCAGCCCCCATCCCGGGCATTCTGGCCGCCGTCCCCATTACTTCCCCCCCCATCCGGCATAGCAAACCTGGATCAACCAATATTCTGTATCTTGATTTCAACGGGAGTGTCGTCACCAATACCGCCTGGAACACTTCACGCTCGGTGGCACGCTGGGACTGCCTTCCGTTCGATACAGATGGCGACACCAACACCTTCAGCGAAATTGAACAGGGGTACATCATCAGAATGTGGGAGCGTGTCGCTGAAGATTACGCCCCCTTTGATATCGACGTCACAACGGAGCAACCAGCCCTTTGGACCCGTACAACCGGACATGCCTTGATCACCCCCAGCACCGATGCAAACGACATACCCTGCCCTCATTACAACGCTGGTGGCATTGCCTATATCGACGTCTTTGGGGATTCCGACTACTCCTATGGCGCTGCCGTCTCTCACTCTCCGGCCTTCGTGCTGCCCATGAATGGTGATAGTTATGCCGACACTGCCGAAGCCATTTCCCACGAACTGGGCCACAATATGGGCCTGAGCCATGACGGCACCTTAACAGTGACCTATTACGGTGGTCATGGCTCCGGCGACATTTCCTGGGGCCCCATCATGGGAACCGGGTATGGGCGCAATGTGTCCCAATGGTCTAAGGGGGAATATTTTCAGGCCAATCAAACTCAGGATGATCTGGATATTATCTCCCAAAAAACCCCCTATCGCACCGACGACCATGGCAATACAAACACCACAGCAACCCTCCTGATCGCCAGCAATGGAACCCTCCTCATTGCATCGGGCATTATCTCCAGGAATACCGACGTTGATGTGTTTTCATTTGTCGCAGGGGTTGGTTCACTCAGCCTGACCGTATTCCCCTATCGCTGCGCCACTGGTACCCATGGTGGAAACCTGGACATTTCGGCCAGGCTTTATAACAGCAGCGGAACACTTGTGGCTTCTAACAACCCACCCGACCTCACCCAGGCTATCATTAACTACACGTCCCCTGCCTCCGGAACGTATTTTCTGCACATTTCAAATAGCGGAGCTGGAAATCCGACAAATGATCCCCCCACCGGCTACACCTCTTATGGAAGTGTCGGTCAATATTCAGTTACAGGAAGTGTAGCACTGGCCACCGGCATCCTCGTCAACAAGCCCAATGGAGGTGAGCTGTGGTATATAGAGCAAACAAATACCATCACCTGGTCCAGCGGCACAGATGTCGGCGAGGCTGTAAAAATTGATCTCTTCCGGGGCGGGAATCTCTATAACACCATTACCAACAGCGTGACGAATAGCGGGAGCTATTCCTGGATCATCGCCAATCCCATGCTGAGTTCAACCAACTTCCAGATCAAAATATCCAGCATCACACAGACAAGTATTTGGGACAAATGCGATGCAGTCTTTTCCATCGCCGTGGCGCCCCCATCCATCAGGCTGTCTGAAAACTTTGATGCAGGCAAATCACTCCCCGCAGGCTGGTCCAAAACCAACCTGTCAGGAACCACCACCTGGAAAATTCAAACAGGAGGAGATACCGGAAACTCCAATCCTGGAGCCGCACACTCAGCGCCCTATAACGCTTGTCTTTACGATGCAACCTCAGCCTCTGATATTTGCAGACTCTCAACTCCTCCCATCAACTTGAGCGGCTGCACCGGGGCCGTTCTCCGTTTCTGGCATTACATGAAGAAATGGGAACCCGATCAGGACAATCTGCATATATGGGTAAAAACCAATGCCTCAGCTTCCTGGATCTGGGTTGTAGGTTTCTCTGATTCTGTTTCAAATTGGACCCAAAGAACCATTGCCCTGCCAAATCCCGGTGCTGAATACAGCATCGGATTTGCAGGGGACGCAAAATACGGACACGGGGTATGTCTGGATGATGTCGAGGTTACCGGCTACCCCGGAGAGATCACGTCTGTGACAAACAACACCCCTCTGGCATGGCTTGCGGACTACGGCTTAGAGCCGACAGACACGGGGGCATTGAGCGACACGGATCATGATGGAATGAAAGCCTGGGAAGAGTGGATCGCCGGAACCATACCGACTCAATTTCTCTCAGTACTCAAGATCTCCAATTCATTGAATACAACGAACGGGCGTATATTACTCTGGCCCACTGTAACCGGACGGGTATATTCCGTTTCATGGTCCACTAATTTATTGACCGCCCCACCTACGCTCTTTATGACAAATAACACCACCGGCATTTATACAGATACCGTTCACACCATTGAACAAAGCGGCTTCTATCGCATCGGCGTGCAGATGGGACCTTAGCAATTACAATCCACCTCAGACCCCTCCAAATAAACACATAAATTTATGACAATGGTGGCTTTTATTCAGGTAGGGCGAATCGTCCCGATGAGCCGCGCGAAGACAGGGGCGTATCAACGACCCGGCTCGGTAGGGACGCCTCGCCCTACCTGATTGAAAACGCAATAATTACTATTGCATAATTTATATTAGCATCTATATTGATCTATACATTTGCTTCGAATACGAGCGCCTGACGGCGGTCGGGGGCAGATAATGTTAAGAAAAGGGAGACATAATGAAGAAGGTATATTCGATCGTGTTGGCAGTGCTGGCGTTGGCGATAACGGGTGCAATGGCGGAGGAGGCCGCGGTCCCGGCTGAAAAAGCAGCCCAAAAACCTGAGAAGGAACTGGTGACACAGGACATGACCATTGTCGGCACCATTACCAAGTGCGAAAACAAGAAAAAAGACGGTACGCCGATGATGACCTGGTACAATTTGGTTGATGAAGAGGGCAAGGAAGTGCGCCTCCCCAAGGGCAAGGTCGAAGAGTTCGCAGGCACCAAAGTCAAAGTGACCGGCACCGGGTACAGCATGGAAAAGAAGGGCAAAACCATCCGGGCCTTCAAGACCATCACCACCATTGAAAAAGTGGAGGCCCCAGCAGCGAAGTAAGAAAAAGTTGAATCCAGAATTCAGAATTCAGGATCCAGAATGAATATTCTGGCATCTTGATCCATAATATTCTGAATTCTGGATCCTGAATTCTCTCTACTGAAAGTGACATCTCACACGCCAACCCGGACTGGCTTCATGAAAATCGGGTTTTTCGACGAAACATTTGGCCTCAGCCTGACCACAGCGCGGGGCGAACGCACAGCCGGTTGTCGGCTTGAGCGTTGCCGGCCCTCCCTGATCGGCTTGACCGAGTTCAGAGACCGACCGCCTTGCCACATCGTCGGGATCAGGTACTGATGACTTCAATAACCGGGTGTATGGATGCCGCGGATTGCTGAAGACCTCCTGAGCCATTCCCTCCTCCACCACCTGGCCCTGATACATGATCAACACACGCTGGCAGACATAATTCACCACCGCCAGATCGTGGGCAATCAACAATACTGCCATCCGCCTGGCCTCACTTAAATCCCGGAGCAGATTTAGAATTTGAGCCTGAACCGACACATCCAGGGCTGAAACAGGTTCATCCGCCACCAGCAGGGCCGGATTGAGAGCAAGAGCTCGGGCGATGCCAATCCGCTGACGCTGTCCCCCGCTGAATTCATGCGGATAACGCCGGGTATACCCATTATCGAGGCCCACCTGCTGAAGGAGTGCCTTAACCCGTTCAGGCTGCTCCGCCCGTGAGGCCAGTTTATGCACAGACAACACCTCTCCCAACGCCGTTCCAATTGTCATGCGCGGATTCAGGGACCCCATGGGATCCTGAAAAATCATCTGGGCGCCCAACCGGAAAGTTTCCAACGCGCGCCCTTTGAGGTGGTGCACATTCTGACCGCGGAATAAAACGGCTCCCTGCGCCACCGGCTCAATGCCCAACAGCGCTTTCCCCAGCGTCGTTTTGCCGGAACCGCTTTCGCCAATAATGCCAACGCGTTCTCCCTCCGCCACCGTGAGAGAAACCCCGTCCACGGCCGCCCATAATTGGCGTCGCCCCTGCTCATCGTGGCCCTGGTAACGGACGGTTACGCCTGTTGCTTCCAATAATGACATCGCACGTTATGTCCTTCCTTCACACTTTCCATTAAAGGCTCGGTTTGACGGCATAACTTCCCCGCTTGCGGACAGCGGGGATGGAACCGGCACCCGTTGGGAAGATGCGCCGGATGCGGCACAGCGCCCTCAATTCCCAACATCCTTTCCACGGGTCTATTCAAGCGTGGCACTGCCGCCAGCAAGCCTTTCGTATAGGGATGCAACGTCTGGCCCAGGACCTCCTGCACCGGACCCGACTCCATCACACGTCCGGAGTACATCACATACACGCGCGCCGCATTGCGGGCCACCAACCCCAGATTATGGGTAATCAACAGAACCGCCATCTTCAACTGCAACTGGAGTTCACTGAGCAGGGTGAAAATTTGTGCCTGTATGGTCACATCCAGGGCGGTGGTCGGTTCATCCGCCACCAGGATCCGGGGCTGGCACGCCAGCGCCATCGCAATCATCACACGTTGCTGCATCCCCCCGCTAAACTCGTGAGGATAAGCTTTTCGACGGGATTCGGGATTGGGCAGCCCAACCAGTTGCATCAACCGGATCACCTCTGCGGTGACATCCGGGACCTGGCGATGCAGACGGATCACTTCGGCAATCTGATCGCCCACTCGCAGCACCGGATTAAGGGAGGCCGCTGGATCCTGAAAAATATAAGCCAGGGTAGCCCCGCGAATTGCCCTGAGCCTCGCTTCCGGGAGCGTGAGAATATCCTCACCCGCCACCCGAATGGTCCCTGTCAGGCTGAGCCCCGGACCGGTGACCAGACGCGCCAGCGCCAAAGCGGTCAGACTCTTGCCGCAGCCACTTTCCCCGACCAATGCCACGGTCTCGTTCTCATTCACTACCAGATCCACCCCATCCACGGCGCGAATAGTCCCCTCATCTGAAGAAAATGAGATCTTCAGATCAGCGACAGTAAGAATGGGGTTTTGCATTGTCATCCTCAGAATGGCAGGCCATTACCGGGCTCATCGGACGGGGTTTCAGCCGGCGCCGCGCTATCCGCAAATGGTTCGGCCGTGACCGTATCCCCCTCCCTGACCAGAATCTCGATACGCCGCTCGACCTGATTCAGTTTTCCGGAGCAAAGCTTCACCAACGCCTGGCCTTCCTCAAACCGCTTCATCATATCTTCCAAGCTCAGCGTCCCGCTCTCCATCTCCTCAACAATGGTTTCGAGCCGCGCCAGCGCCTTTTCAAAACCGATATCTTCCGTCACCGCCGCCTGTTCATCCGTTTTCTTTTTTGCCATGAGTCACCTCTGATGTAAATTCGCCCTCGCCAACTTTTGTCAAAACCTGATCGCCCAGATTAACATCCTTCGCCCGCCTGATGGCCCTGCCATTGGCATTCAGCGTGATACTATAACCGCGTTTCAGCACAGCCAGCGGGTTGAAGGCATTCAACTGCCGTTCCAACCCGTGGACTTGCTGAACCCGGTTGGCAAACACCAGCTTGAGCGAATGCGTCATCCGTACCGCCAGGTCATCGGTCTGTTGCTGCCCCTCGCGAAACTGCCGTTCAAGCGCATGGCGCGTCTGGGTATGCAAACGTTCCAGGCGCTGGCGGTAAACCCGCGCGGCATTGCCGGGCTCCCTGAACACATAGCTGCGGGAAGCAGCCAGGAATCGACTTTTCGACTCAAGCAGCGAGTGTTTCAGGAGGCGCGTCATGATCCGGGCCTGATTCCGGAGCGTCTCCAGAAATTCCTCCTTACGCCCCACCACGATTTCAGCGGCCGCTGAGGGCGTGGCTGCCCGCAGATCAGCCACAAAATCACAAATGGTAAAATCTGTTTCGTGCCCTACCGCCGAAATAATCGGGATATCCGAACGGACAATCGCCCTGGCCACAACCTCTTCATTAAAACACCAGAGGTCTTCGAGGCTTCCGCCACCGCGGCCAACGATCATAACCTCAACTGTCCCAAGTTTGTTTAACAGGTCAATTGCCTCCGCGATTTCCCCGGCGGCCCCGGCGCCTTGCACCCTGGCGGGAGCAATGACAACATGGAGATTGGGAAAACGGCGACACAAAACATTCAGGATATCGCGGATCGCCGCCCCGGTCGGTGACGTCACCACGCCGATATGCTGCGGCAACAGGGGCAGTCTCCGTTTGCGATCCACATCAAACAGGCCCTCTGCCGCCAATTTCTTCTTGAGCGCCTCAAAAGCAGCTTGAAGAGAGCCCTTCCCGCCCTCCTCCATGCGCCGAACCGCAAGCTGGTAGCTCCCATCGCGTTCATACACGGTCAAGGCGCCATGGGCCCGTACCCGCATGCCATCACGCGGCACAAACAGCAGACCCCGCATGTCACTCCGCCAGATCACCGCCCGAATCTGCGCCGCCTCATCCTTGATGGTGAAATAACAATGGCCCGAAGGCGGCATGCGCACATTGGATAATTCACCCTCAACCGTCACGCCGCCGAAATTCCCCTCAATCAGACGGCGGATCTGCTTCGTTAATTCGGTTACTGTGAAAACCGGGGGATTCATTTGTGATGATCCAGGAACTCCCTGACACGCGTGATTTTGCGGGCCCGCCCCGTGGTTTCATCCACATCAATCAACGCACCTTCCAGAGCCACATTGCCTTCGGCAATTTCAAATTTGGACGGCATCCCCGTAATAAACCTTCCCATCACCGAAACATAATCCCGGCCGATGATTGAATCCTTGGGCCCAGTCATACCCAGATCAGTCAAATAGGCCGTCTTTTTTGGCATAATGATTTCATCGGAAGTCTGGACATGGGTATGGGTCCCCACCACCGCGCTGACCCGCCCATCCAGATGACGCCCCATGGCCAATTTCTCGGAGGTCGCCTCGGCATGGAAATCAACGAGAATCACCTTCCCCATATTCGGTTCCTTGCTTAAGAGCGCATCCACCGTGCGGAACGGACAGTCCATGGGCGGCATAAACACCCGGCCAATCAGACTGATCACCGTCACCCGCCCCTTGGGGGTCTCAACCGTCACCACGCCGCGCCCCGGGCAACCTGGCGCAAAATTCGCAGGACGAATGATCCGCTTCTCAACCTCCAGATAAGGAATGATATCCTTCTGGTCCCACATGTGATCTCCCATGGTCAGGACATCAGCGCCGGCATCAAACAGTTCACCGGCAATAATCCGGCTGGCGCCTTTGCCCCCGGCAGAATTTTCAGCATTGGCAACAATCATATCCACCTGCCCCTGCTGTTTCATCCGGCCGGCGATCCTGGCAAAAATCTTGCGCCCCGGCCCGCCCACCATATCTCCCACCATTAATATAATCATCGGGCATACTCCACTGAGCGGGTTTCACGCACCACCATGACGCGAATCTGCCCCGGGTACTGCAAATCGCTTTCAATCTTTTTACAGATATTCCGCGCCATGGACATGGCCTCATGTTCATTCACCTTTTCAGGCTGCACCACGACCCGGACTTCACGTCCCGCTTGAATCGCGTAACTCTTCTCCACCCCCGGGAAACCATCCGCAATCGCCTCCAGCTTTTCGAGCCGCTTGACGTAGATTTCCGTGGTTTCCGCCCGCGCGCCGGGCCGCGAGGCCGAGATGGCATCCCCTGCCGACGCCAGAATCGCATAGAGGCCCTCCCCGGCCACATCATCATGATGAGCCGCCACAGCATTCACCACAACCGCATTCTCACCCAGCCGCCTCAGCAGATCCGCGCCGATGATAGCGTGGCTTCCCTCAATGTCGTGATCCAGAGCTTTGCCGATATCATGCAGCAACCCGATCCTCTTGGCCAACGTCACATCCAGCCCCAGTTCGCCCGCCATCATTCCCATCAGTTGGGCCACTTCCAGGGAATGCATCAACACATTCTGAGAGTAACTGCTCCTGAATTTCAGCCTGCCCAAGGTGCGGATCAGTTCGGATTCAAAACCCTGAAGTCCCAGATTATAGACGGCCTCCTCGCCGGCCAGCCGGATACGCTCATCCATTTCCTCCTTCGTCTTGGCGACAACCTCTTCAATCCGCGCCGGATGAATGCGCCCATCCTGAATGAGTCGCTCCAGGGAAAGCCGGGCCACTTCGCGACGGACGGGATCAAACCCGGAAATGATGACCGCTTCCGGGGTATCATCAACCAGCAGATTGATCCCTGTGGCTGCTTCCAATGCCCGGATATTACGCCCTTCACGCCCGATAATCCGCCCCTTCATATCATCATTCGGCAAGGCCACACTGCACGTCATCATTTCCGAGGCATGGCTGGCAGCATAACGCTGTACGGCCATCGTCACAATTTTCTGTGCCTCGCGTTCGGCCGTATCCCTGGCTTCGGCCTGCAAACGCCGGATCAGCCCCCCCACCTCATTATGGACATCCGCCTCAACCCTGGCCAGTAAAGTGGCACGCGCCTCGGCTTCCGTCATCCCGGCGATCCGTTGGAGCCTGACCTTGTTCTCGTCCACCAGCCTGGTCAATTCAGTGCGGCTCTTCTCGAGTTCGGCGGCTTGTTTTTCAAGTTCAGCAGTCCGCTGCTCCACGGCACGCTCTTTTTTATCGATGAGCGTAACCTTTCGGTCAAAGTTGATTTCCCGCTGGGCGATACGGTTATCCAGCGCCATTAATTCCTCACGGCGCGTTTTGGTCGAGAGTTCAAACTCCTCCCTGACCTTCAATGCTTCCGCTTTTGCCTGTAATGCGATATCTTTTAACAGACTATCCGCCTCTTTCCGGGCGTCTTTTAATAGCTGCTGTGCATCCCGTTCCGTCTGACTGGACCTTACAGAACTCAGCCATGTTCTGAGGCCATAGCCTATGACCAAACCAACGACAACCGCTATTGCAGCGGCAATATATGTTTCCATGTCAATCCTTTCGATAAACCTGATCTTCTGTCACCACCACATTCATTCCCACATCGGTTTCAGTCACCGGTATTTCCGGCGCCAATTGAAATGAAAAACAGACCCCGACCTTGCTGCGTA
>JBAXDB010000051.1:0-16701 GCA_037141135.1 bacterium
GCACAATGTTGCTGGAACTGGTTTCAACTGTGCGGGTAAACCGGAATTACGAGAAATCGGATCTGCTTCAAATTCTACGGATTCTTAAAGCGTATAATATCGTGAAGGATCCGCAACTCGAGTTTTTTGACAAGCGCGGTAGAAAAACAAAAATGAAGGTTGAAATATGATCAAGTCCTTCGTGTTTAATCAGTCGCAGGGTCGTTTGATAAGCCAGGATCTCTCGCTGGATTTGCTCAAGGTGGTGCTTCAGGATGATGGTGTCCAATTCTGGGTGGATATCGGGGAGTGTGCCGACGAGGAAGCCAAGACCGTCCTGGAAGGTGTTTTTCAATTCCATCCCCTGGCCATTGAGGACTGTTTTGCCCCCAGTGATCGGGCGAAGGTTGAGGAATACGACGGGTACCTTTTCCTGGTTGTGCATGCCGTGACGTATGTGAACGGGGAACTCAAGGCCAACGAGCTGGATATGTTCATCGGGAAGAACTTTCTGGTGACGTATCACCGTACCCCGCTGAAGTGTGTGAATGCCACCATGGACCGGGTTCTGAAAAACGCGCCCACCGTGGCCCGCGCTCCGGACCGTCTGACGTATACGATTCTGGATTTCCTGCTCGAGGATTATGCGCCCGCCCTTGAGGAGATTTCTGTTGAAATCTCGGATCTTGAAAAGTCCATCATGGTGAATCAGTCCAAGGATACCCTGGCCGAAGTCATGAAACTGAAAGGGGAAGTTCAGCGTCTGCGCCAGATTGCCTGGCCGCAACGGGAAACGATTGCCCGGCTGGCGCATGCCGAGTTCAAGATTGTGCGCAGTCATATGCTTCCTTATTACCGTGATTTATTGGATCAATTGGTCCGGATCAGCTCCCTGGCTGAAAATGCAAGGGACTCGCTGACTGGCGTATTGCAGATTCACCTCAACTTGCAGCAGATGCAGGTGAACCACGTGATCAAGGTGTTGACGGTCATGGCCACCCTTTGCATGCCAGCCCTTTTATTGACCAGCTATTATGGGATGAACATCAATCATTGGCCCAGC
Organism: bacterium; assembly: GCA_037141135.1. Classification (GTDB taxonomy): domain Bacteria; phylum Verrucomicrobiota; class Kiritimatiellia; order CAIKKV01; family CAITUY01; genus JAABPW01. Next base: position 1,043 of record JBAXDB010000051.1, read on the forward strand.
CTTGAAGATCCGCACGGGTGGATCTGGGTATGGCTTATCACCGCACTTACCACCGGGGTGCTTTATTTCTACCTGAAGCGCCGGGGCTGGTGGTGAAGGGGCTTGAGGCGCGATGAGAACAGAACTGCTTGCCCCCGCAGGTGATCTTGATGCCGCTTATGCCGCTTTTCATCATGGGGCGGATGCTGTGTATCTCGGGCTTCAACGTTTTTCCGCCAGGGCCGAGGCGGCCAACTTTTCGCCTGAAGACCTGAGTGAAATTGTGGGGTTTGCGCATTCGGCCTCACCCAGACGTTCCGTTTTCGTGGCCTTCAATACCCTGATTCAAGATCATGAGCTGGATGAGGCCATTGAAACGCTTGCGTTTCTTGATGCCTCTGGCGTCGATGCCGTGATTGTGCAGGATCTGGGGATTGTCCGGTTGGCGAGAATGTATTTCCCCCGGCTGGCATTACATGCCAGTACCCAGTTGGTCATTCACAATGTGGCCGGCGCCATCGCCGCGCATGAACTCGGTTTCAGCCGGGTGACGCTGGCCCGGGAATTGACGTTAAAGGAGATGGCGGCCATTGTGCGTGAAGGCGGGGTGGATGTGGAGGTTTTCATCCATGGCGCCCTTTGCTACTCCTATAGCGGCCTGTGCCTCTATTCGTCCATGTTGCGTGGACGAAGCGGGAACCGTGGCCGTTGTGCCTATCCCTGTCGCGATACCTTTGGTCAGGCCAAGGCCTATCCCTTTTCCATGAAAGACCTGGCCTTGACCGGGGATGTGGTGAAGTTGCGCGAGGCGGGCGTTTTCAGTTTCAAAATTGAGGGGCGGAAGAAGAGCGCCCTGTATGTTGCGGCGGTAACTCAATATTACCGCAAGCTTCTGGCGGGCCGCCTTTCTGTATTGGAGAAACAGGCCGCGGAGGAAGAAATAAAAACCATCTTCAGCCGGCCCTGGACGGAGCTCTATCTCAATTCTCCCCGTAACCGGGAGGTGACCGATGCTGAAGTCGTGGGTCACCGCGGTGCCCCCATTGGTATTGTTCAGGGCATTGTCCGGCGTGGGGGGAGCGACTGGGTTCAGTTTAAAACGCAACGGCGACTTGAACGACATGACGGGGTCCAGACCGATGTGCCCGGACGGGGACGTCCTTTTGGATTCCCCGTTGATCATTTGCGACTGATCAGTGAGAAGGGAAAACCCCTGGAGGAGGTCTTTGAAGTTCCCGCCAACCGTCTGGTTGAGGTGGGGCTGCCACGGGAGCATCCGGAGATCCAGCCGGGCGCGCCCCTGTATTGCTCGTCGTCCCAGACGGTCAAACAACAGTACCGCTTTCCCCGTCCGAAACCAGGCCTTTATCGCGTTCGCATGGCACTCCAGATTGAGATCAACGCCGCCACCAATGAACTTAACGTCATTGCCAGGCTAGCGGCCTGTGACGGCCTGTCGGCAAAAGCCTCCCTGCCGGGCCCCTTTGAACCAAGCCGTGATGCTGAAGCAGTCGCAAACACCGTCCGTACGGCATTTTCTAAACTCGGCGATACTCAGTTTGAATTGGCGGACTTTACCTTCAATAATCCTGAAAGCCGGTTTATACCGGTTTCGGTACTCAACCGGCTTCGTCGTGAGGTGACTGCCCAATTATCAGAAGCAGTGGCCACCCACCGGCATCAGGCCGTTCTGGCGGTGCAGGTGGCTGAGAAGCCTGTGATGGCCCCCCTCCCGGCGAAAGGAGCCGGCTTGCAATGGTCAATCAAGACGGATCGAATGGCCCATCTTTCTGCGTTAAAAGCGGAGGACTACAAGGGCTTGGGCGAGGTGGTAGTGGAAATTCAGCGTGATCAATTGCCTGAATTGTTGACCGGTTTGGCAGGCTTGCGCGGGCAGGTGGGCGCCGATCGAATCCGGCTGGCCCTGCCGGTGTTGATGCGCGAGTGGGAACGGTCTGACCTTCAGGAGAAAATCAGGGCATTGCAGGCGGACGGGTGGGCCCGCTGGGAGGCTGCCGCGTTGTGCTCCTGGCCGCTCTTGAACCGGGATTGCTCAGCGGCAGGCAGTCCTGTGCCCGGTGGTCAACTTACCGCCGATTGGTCGGTTTATGTTACCAACCGGTCGGCTGCACGACAGGTGCTGGCAATGGGGGCCAGTCGCTTCACGTTCTCACCGGAGGACGGAAATGAAAATATGCTTTTGCTGCTGCGGCAGTTCGGCGGGCAGGGGACGGTGATTGTCTATCAGGACACTCCCCTGTTTATTTCCGAGAACTGCGCCCTGGCGGCGCAAGCCAGGCGGTGTCCTGCGAGTCCGGATTGCCGGACGTCCGAGCGGGAATGGGAGTCGGGTAGCGGGGAAGCAGTACGCATGATTCAACAGGGGTGTCGGACATTAGCCATTAATGCGGTTCCTTTCAGTCTGGCGGGGCGGTTGGGTGAATTGCAGAAGGCGGGAGCCAGGCATGTTCGTGCCGACTTCATCAACCGGCGCTATGAGCCGGCCAGGGTGTGTGAGGTATGGCGCGCCTTGCGGTTGGGCCACCGGGTGGATGGGTATGAGGGAAATTATTCACGGGGGGTAAGATGAAACGGCATCAACCCAAAGGCCTTGTCATCCTTTATGAAGACAGGGATATCGTGGTGGTCGATAAAGCAGCGGGGCTGCTGACGATCGCCACGGATGACGAACGCACCCGGACCGCGTACCACTTGATGACCGACTATGTCCGTAAGGGGTGCAATAAATCGCGGGAGCGAATTTTTATTGTTCACCGGTTGGATCGCGAAACATCCGGGGTGCTGGTATTTGCCCGGACCGAGAAAGCCAAGCGAACGCTTCAGGGGAATTGGGACAATACCGAAAAGCATTATCTAGCGGTGGTTCATGGAATACTGATGAAAAAGGAAGGAACGATCACTTCTTATCTGGCTGAAAATGCCGCCTTTCGTGTTTATTCCACCACAAATCCCGCGCAAGGTCTGTTGTCGCATACGACCTATCGTGTGCGGCAGGAAACCCGGAACTTCAGTTTGTTGGACATCACTTTGCTGACGGGACGCAAAAACCAGATTCGAGTTCATTTTGCCGAGCAGGGGTATCCGATTGTGGGGGATAGAAAATACGGCGATAAAAACGATTCCCATCGGATGCTGGCCCTGCACGCCCGCTCCCTTGCCATTCATCATCCTTTTAACGGGAAGCGGATGACGTTTGAGGCCGAGGTGCCCGCTCATTTTGAGCGCCTGGTTCCGCCGGTGAGCAGGCCAAAACCCCTCACCTGAATCCTCTCCCTCTCGTTCAGATCCGCCCGTGGCGGAAAGGGGAGAGGTGGGATTGGATTCATCTTCTCCCTCTCCCTTCAGGGGAGAGGGTTGGGGTGAGGGTGTTGTAAACTGATTTTAAATTTGCATTTCTACATATTTCACTACAGCCTACAGCTGGAATTGTGACAGCCTTGAAGGATGAAAAACATGAAACAGATGGTTAAACTACTTTTGATGGTGAGCATGATCTTGGGTTTGGGGCTACAGAGTACCCGGGCGGGGTCGGTTGTCAATGTTACGCCCCAAGCCGTTGAATGTCTCAAAAAGGCCTATCTGGCCGTGGTGGAGGCGGAGTTGTCGCGGGCCGAGAATCATGATGCCGAGGCCGCGAAGTCCTACCGGGCTGCAATCGGTTTTTATGAGAAACTGCAGGCTGACTATCCGGGGTGGCAGGCGCCCATCGTGAGTATGCGTATGGCTGAATGCAAGAAAGTCCTGGCGTCGTTGGAAATACCACGGGAGCCTGAGCCGGTTACCGGCGAAGGTAAGGAGACGGCGATGGGCGGGTCAAATGCTGTCGTGCGGCTGCAGGACTTGCTCAGCGAACTTCGCGGAGTGCAGTCAACCCTGGAGCTGGCGAAGACCTCCGGGGATGAATCAAAGGTAAAGCAGCTGTTGGCGGAGGTGGAGCGGCTGAAAGATGAGCTCAATAATGACGCAAAAGCCAGTCTGGTTTTGCAGCGCAAAATTGTGAAACTGGAGGCCAAGTTGAGCAAGACCGGCGTTGCGGGCGGGGGGACGAATGCCCTTTGCCGCGCGGTGGTGTTGGCGGTGAAATCCGAAGCAAACCGTTTGATCAAGGCGAACGAGGTGGCCCATGCGATTACCCTGCTGATGGAGGCCATTGAGTTAATGCCAACGGAACCAGATCTGGTTGTATTGCTTGCGGAGGCAAATTGCAGGGACGGCCGGTTCGATGTGGCCGTCAAGCTCCTTGCGCCATTCGATGTCTGGAAGGCGAAAAATGCGTCCGCACTAGTGACGTTGGGGACAGCCTATATGGGGCTCGGTGAGATTGGAAAAGCGCGTGATGCCATGGAAAAGGCGCTTTCCATAAAGCCTGATTCCGCCGATGCCCATTACAATCTGGCCCAGATATTACTTACCATTTCTCCGCCGGATGTGCCCGGTGCCCAGGAACAGTATCAGCGGGCCATTGAGTTGGGGGCGCCTGCTGATCTTGAGTTTGAGAACGCCTTGAGGACGGCACTGATCATCACCCGAATGAAGAAGCACTCGGGGAGTGAAAAACGATCAAGTCCCAGATCCATCAACGCCGAGATTAAGACTCCGGGGGCAAAGACCGGTACTCCTTGAGTTTGCGCTGCAGGGTCCGCCGGCTGATGCCCAGCTGTCCGGAGGCAAGGGTGCGATTCCCGTTGTTTTTCTTAAGAGCCGCATAAATCATCATACGCTCCCCTTCGGCCATTGAGGCGGGTTCATGGTGATTGGCGCCGATCTTGATTCCAGCCGCCAAACGCGGATTTTCACCCTGAACCTGGGTCTTGATGGAGACGGGGAGATCGCGCACGGTCAGACGCGGGGACCGGGACAGGACGACCATGCGCTCGATCACATTCCTGAATTCCCGCACATTCCCGGGCCAGGCATAGGCGGTGAGCATTTCCATGGCGTCGGGCGTGATATCTTCAATTTGCTTGTTGTTCCTGGAATTGAATTCCTTGAGAAAGTGTTTAAAGAGTAAAGGAATATCATCCGCGCGTTTTCGTAGAGGGGGCAGGGTAATGGAGACGACATCCAGCCGGAAAAACAGGTCATTGCGGAACGTGCCAGCTTTCACCATGGCGCCGAGATCGGCATTTGTGGCCGCAATCAGGCGGATGTCGACATCAAGGGTCTGGTGTCCGCCGACACGCTCGAACTGGCGCTCTTCGAGGACGCGCAGCAGTTTGACCTGAATGGAGGGTTGAATCTCCGATATTTCGTCGAGAAACAAGGTGCCGCCGTTGGCCATTTCAAAGCGGCCGCGCCGGCGTTCTGCAGCCCCCGTAAAGGCGCCCTTTTCATGTCCGAACAATTCGCTTTCCAGCAGGGTGGGGGTTAATGCGGCGCAGTGGACAGGGATAAATGGCCCTTTGGCCCGGGTACTTAATTGGTGGATGGCATGCGCCACCAGTTCCTTGCCGGTTCCGCTTTCGCCTTGAATTAGAATGGTCGCCAGTGAGGGGGCGGCCTGTTTGATGACATCAAAAACTTCCTGGATCGCTTCGGACTGCCCGACAATGTTTTCAAGGCCGAAGCGACTGTCCAGTTGGGCGCGCAGGTTGAGATTTTCATTTTCCATCTCATGCGAGTGGAGGGCGCGCTTGATGAGCAGATCAAGATGGTCGAGATTGACAGGCTTGGTCAGGAAGTCATAAGCCCCGCGCTTGATCGCTTCGACTGCTGTCTCCACATTGCCATAGGCGGTGAGCATGATGACAATGGGCGGATTGCTGCGGGTGGTGATGCGCTGAAGGAGCGTCATGCCATCCATGCCCGACATGCGGATGTCGCTCAGGACGATGTCGATCGTGCGCTCATCCAGAAGCGGAAGCGCCTTCTCGGCACTGTCGGCGGTCACGACCTCATAATTTCCATGCAGCGCCCGATTCAAGCCCTCGCGGGTGTTCTTGTCGTCATCAACAATTAATACGGTGCGACGCGGGTTCATGGAGTGTCCTCGTGGGATGATTTGGAGCGGACATGCGGTTTAAGAAGATGGACACGACGCTCATCCAGCGGCAGGAACATCGTGAAAGTGGTGCCCACACCGGGTTCGCTGTGGACATCCATGCGACCGCCATGGTCCTGGATAATTCGTTGAACGATCATCAAGCCGATGCCAGAGCCCTCGGCTTTGGTGGTGTAATAGGGTTCAAAAATGTGTCCGATATTTTCCGGAGAAATCCCGGAGCCATTGTCGCGGAACGCCAAAGCCAGAAAGCGATCTGAGGCGGCGGCCGTAATCCGGAGGAGCCCCCCGTCCGGCATGGCCTGCAGGGCATTTTTGATGATATTAAAGAAGGCCTGCTTGATCTGATCTTTATCCACTCGAACGGCGGGAAGATCAGAGGGGCACTCCAGTTCGACATGGGCTTCACGGTTATCAATTTCGTTCTTCAACAGGAGCAAGGTATCCTTGATGATGGATGCCACTTGGTTTTTTACCAGATTGGGTTTTGCGGGGCGGATGGCCCTTAAAAACTGGGTAATGATCAAATCCAGACGCGAGACCTCGGTGCGAGCTACCTCTACCAGTTCCTGCAGGTCAGGCCGGTTGGTGTGATGGCTCTTTTTAAGTTCACGGTCGAGGAGTTGCAGGTGGATATTCAGGGCGTTTAAAGGATTGCCGATCTCATGGGCGACCCCGGCGGCGAGCAGGCGTACGGCATTCAGACGCTCAGATTCAACCAGCGAGGCTTCCTGCGCACGGTCACGGGTCACATCCCGCAGGATGATGACGGCCCCCTTTTCGGTGCTTTCGACCGCGGAGAGGGGGACGACGTAGAAATTCAGTACGCGTGGTTCCGGGTAGCGCACTTCAATCTGGTGACTACTGAGCTTGGTCCATTCGCCGGTATCCAGATTTAATATCCGGTTCCAGTCAATTTCACGTAAAAAGCGGGTCATGGGTTTGCCCGTCGCAGAGGCAAGGTTAAACCCGATCAATTCGCCGGCAGCCCGATTCGTGTAAGTGATGATCCCTCTGCCATCCAGCACTACCACACCCTCCTGAATCGATTGAAAGATCGTTTCCAGAAGTCCCTTTTCCTTGGCTAAGCGCAGGAAATGCGTTTGAACGCTTTCAGGATCAAGTCGATCGAGTCGCGAAATTAATTTTTCTAAGAATCCAGCTTTCATTGCCTAATCTGTCGCAGTGTCAAATTGGCGCAAACAGTATCAAATCTTGAAATTTAAACCACTACGAAACACGCGAAATGCGCGAAAGGTATCAAAGATCAATGTTTTCGCGTATTTCGCGTGTTTCGTAGTTTCAGACTACCTGTTATGTTGAGCTCAACATAACAGGAAGTCTGAATTTTCCTTGTGAAAATCGCGCAATGGGATACTCCCGCTCCTTCTCTGTTAGAAAACAGCCGGGCAGGCAGGTTTCCGGGCAGGGGCGACGGCAGGGTTCGATGTGGGTTGTCACATGGGTAGCGTGGTTACGGGAGGTGATCACCTCCTCGATGCGATCACTGATATCGTGGGCTTCGGCCACGTTTATTGTCGCCGGCACAATCAGATGAAATTCCACGAACCTTATGGCGCCCCCCTTGCGGGTACGGAGATCATGAAGGCCTCTGACCAAGGGCCGCAATTCTTGAACATATTGACGATGGCCGAGACCAGCAATGCCGCTTTAAATATGGCTTGCGACTATAAATAAAAATGGTTCCGTTTTGCTGAAAAGGTGTTAAAATCGCCCCTTATTGTGCTTTCTGAAACAGAACAACGCGATTTATTTCTCATATTTGACAATGAGTGCTGCACGGGCCAAATTACTTGTAACGAGTTGGAGTACAATTCGTTATGAATTACTTAATACGCGTATTTGCGACCTGGATCTGGCAATCAAGGGATCGCCTCTTGAGGTTATAATTCAGCAGGTCAGCCGTGAACTTCAGGACAAGGGGATCAAATTTGTGCCTGCATTTTACCTGACTGACAGTTGGGGTTGTCCTGATGAAGTGCCCGCAGTCGGGGTTCCTTTCTATTTGGCGGACCGGCGTTTGGCGCGTATTGAGGAAGAGCAAACCGGTGAAATTGAGGATTCACGTACCACCTTGATGTATTTACGGCATGAAATCGGACATGCTTTGAATTACGCCTACCGACTTTGGGAATGGCCTGGCTGGACCGATATTTTTGGAAAATTTTCAAAACCTTACCGTGATGTCTTTCTGCCTGATCCTTCCAGTCGGGATTTTGTCCGGCATCTGGTCCACAGTCAGTATGGGCGTAATTACGCCCAGAAACATCCGGATGAGGATTTTGCCGAGACGTTTGCCATTTGGCTGACCCCCCGCGCCGGGTGGAAGCGGAAATATCGGTTCTGGCCGGCCATGCGGAAGTTGATGTTCGTCTCCAAATTGATGCAAAACTTGAAGAGGCGAGCTGCGCCCCAGGTGGCTTCAGGGCCGCTGCTCAATCCGGTTCCCGACATGAAGATGCTGTTGGCCGAACATTACGGTCAGCGAGCCGAACGCTATCGCGAGGCGGCCCAGGGCTATGTGGATGATAAATTGCGCCAGGTTTTCCCCAAGGTCCGCGCCGAATCACAGGGGCCCGCCTGCCAGTTTATACGGCAGCATCAGAACCGGTTGGCTTCAAGTATCAGTATCTGGTCCGGATTGGATGCCGAGGAAGTCACGACGATTATCGAGAAACTTGCCGACCGCTCAAAATTCCTGAACTTGCGGATGCCCCGGCGCAAGGGGACCGAAAAACTGGTCGAAATCACTTCGCTTGCCACCTCATTGGCCAAGGACTTTGCCTATACCGGCCGGTTTACGGGGTAATCACATCATCGGGACGCCCACATCGAAGGAAGGACCTTCCATGGCCGTCTTGACAATCTGCTGCAGAAGGTGGGGATAATCGATCCCCGCTTTTTCCGCCGAGCGAGCCAACGCCACGCTCTCATCCAGGGACGGATTGCAGTTGACCTCAAGGACGCGGGGTTGGCCGACTTCGTCGAGGCGGATATCCACACGCCCATAGCCCCAGCCACCGACCGCACGAAAGGCGCGGAGGGCGATAGCGCTGATCTCCCGGGCCAGATAGGGTTCCACCGCCGCCGGGCAGATGACGGATGTTTTCTGATACTCCACGCTGTCTTCCATCCACTTGGCGGCATAAGACATGATCTGGGGAATTTCTTCGGGAAGCCGGGTGTAGTCCACCTCGGCCAGAGGGAGAACCGTCAGTTTGCGTCCTCCCAGAATTCCAACATTAAACTCGCGGCCCGGCAGGAAATGCTGGGCCAGAGCCGGCTGATGGTAGTGCTTGAGAATTTCGCGCACTTTGATTTTCAGGGCTGATTTGGTTGACACCACCGAATCGCGGGAGAGTCCGATACCAGCATGTTCACGGCTGGGCTGCACGATGATCGGGAAGTTCCATTTAACGCGGTCGACGTCGCCGATACGTTCGATGATCTCTGTTTTGGGAGGCATCGGAATGCCCGCCCCCTGAAGCAGACTGGCCGACATGTATTTGTAGCGGCTCAAGCCCAGTGCGAGGGCAGGGGAGCCCGTAATCGGGAAGCCCATCATCTGGACGAGGGCGGCCACACGCATCTCATACAAGGCACCGTGAACGACGTCGTCGTACTGGTTGAATACGACATCAGGACGGAGCCGGCGCAGTTTGCGCTGGAAAGCAAGCAGGTCGTTCGCGAGCGGGACAATCGTAACCTTGTAGCCGACCTTGCGAAGCACATGGGCCATGCGCCTGATCATCTTGCGCAGATCATCGGTGCTCCCCGTATCTTCCGGGACCTCAGGAGAGGCGGATGCTCCCGCGTTATACACCAGGGCCACATGATATCGTGTTGAATGCTTCATAATTATTAGTCTCCAGTTCAATCCTCGCGATTTAGCAATCTAAAGGATGAGTGAGGATAAAGCAACAGACAGATTTTCATGATTTCATGGATCAGGGAGACACCGTCGCATGGGGGGATACGGTGTGGAGTTCCACCCCGGGGTGCTCCTTGAGGAAGTATTCCACAGCCCACTTGTCGGGGAAGAGAATGACGAATTGACCGCGGATATCAGTAGCGATTTTGACGCCGGTGCCCAGGTAAAATTTTGTGAGGGTCTCGCGGGTGACGTTCGAGCAAAACCACCGGATCTGATTGAAGGGAGCTGGTTCAAGGCGCGGCTCGGCCCCGTATTCTGCCTGAAGCCGGTACGCAACGACCTCAAATTGAAGTTGGCCAACCGCACCCAATAGTGGCGCCGTTTGAAATTCCCCGACAAGGTCAAAAGACTGAATGACCCCTTCCTGCAACAATTGATCCAACCCCTCACGCAATTGCTTCTGTTTTGAAGCGCCGGTATTGCGGATGTAGGAAAAGGCTTCCGGGGGGAACCGGGGAATTTCGTCATAGCGGATTGCCGGATTACTCGTCAGGGTGTCGCCAATGCGAAAGGCCTTATGAGTCACCAGGCCAACGATATCGCCAGGATAGGCAATCTCAAGGGATTCCCGGTCCTGGCCGAATAACTTCTGGGGATAGGAGAGGCGGACAGGCTTACCGGTTTCGGGGTCGTTGACCACCATGTCCTTGACAAATTTTCCGGAGCAGACGCGGACAAAGGTGAGGCGGTCCCGGTGGCGGGGATTCATATTGGCCTGAACCTTGAACACGAAGCCGGAAAAATCAGGATGCTCCGGTGCAATCGGACCGTTGCTTGAAATCCGTGGCTGGGGCGGTGCGCCGTGCTGCACAAAATAGTCGAGCAGGAGTTTTACCCCGAAGTTGGTCATACCGCTGCCGAAGAACACCGGAGTGATCTCACCACGGAGTACCTGCTTTTCATCAAAACTTTCACCTGCGGTGCTGAGCATCTCAAGTTCTTCCAGCCATGGTTCCCGGATATGCGGTGGGATCTGGTCGAGAAGAGCGCGATCATGGATGCCGGTTACCTGCTCAGGCGCGCGATGGGCATTATGGGCGGTGCGCTCAAATAGATGCAGCTTTTTCGTCAAACGGTCATAGACGCCCTTGAATTCCACGCCGCTGCCCAGCGGCCAGGTGACAGGAAAGGCGCCGATGCCAAGGACTTTTTCCAGTTCGTCCACCAGCGCGAGTGGATCCTGCGCCGGCCGGTCCATTTTGTTCATGAAAGTGAAGATCGGAATACCACGTAGCCGGCAGATTTCAAAGAGTTTGCGGGTTCGCTCCTCAATGCCCTTGGCGGCATCAATGACCATGATGACGCTGTCCACGGCGGTAAGCACGCGGTAGGTGTCCTCACTGAAATCCTTATGGCCGGGGGTGTCGAGCAGGTTTATGACGCAGCCGCCGTAATCAAATTGGAGCAGGGTGGAGGAAACCGAAATGCCTCGCTCTTTTTCCAGTTCCATCCAGTCGGAACTGGTGTTTTTGCGATCACGGCGCGAGCGTACAGAACCTGCCAACTGAATGGCCCCCCCGTAAAGCAGGAGTTTTTCAGTCAGGGTAGTTTTGCCGGCATCCGGATGCGAGATGATGGCAAACGTCCGCCGGCGTGCAATCTCGTTCAGCATAGAGGAATCAGTCATGGTGCGGGGCGTCAGCGATATTTTGCGAGAATGGGCGCCAGTGCTTCCAGTGTGGAAGGAGGCACGGCCTTCATGTCGGTCATGATGGCGTTTTTCAGGGCGTGCTGACAGGGGCAGTCGTGTTTTTGAGGAAGTTGTTTGACAAAACGGCGGATGATCTCCTTTGCGAGGGCGGTATTCGCCGTCAGTGTCTGAATGATCAACTCCACCGACACTTCTTCTTCGCTGACGCGCCAGCAGTCGTAGTCTGTGGCCATGGCCATGGGCAGGTAGCAGAGTTCTGCCTCGCGGCACAGTTTGGCTTCCGGCAGGCTGGTCATGCCGATGATGTCGAAGCCCATCTGGCGATAGGAGTTGGATTCGGCCCGGGTTGAGAAAGCGGGCCCTTCCATGTTCACGTAAGTCCCGCTTTTATGAAGGCGTACGATATCGCTCAGTGTCAGGTCGCGGACCACTTCGGTGGCCACCTTCGCCATAATTTCACGAAGCCCCTGGCAGGTGGGATCGCCGAAAGAAACATGCCCGACTATGCCATTGCCGAAGAAGGTGTGGTTCAGAGAGCCTTTGGTGCGGTCATAGTATTGATCCGGCAAAACGATATCTCGGGGGCGGATGCCTTCGCGCAGGCTGCCGACCGCGCTGACGGACATGACGAGATCCACGCCGAGTTTCTTGAAGCCCCAGATGTTGGCCTTATGGTTGATTTCGGCCGGCAGAATGCGGTGTCCCCTGGCATGGCGTGGGAGAAAATAGATGTCGACGCCGCCGAAGGTGCCGTGAATATAAGCATCCGACGGCTGGCCGAAAGGGGTGGACAGGGCTATTTCGGTGACGTTCTCGAGTCCTTCTAGTTGATATAAACCGCTTCCGCCAATGATTCCGAGTTTCATGGGTTTCCTTATCAATAAGGTGTTTTTTGCTTTATGTTCAGCATTTGAACATCCTGTAAAGGGGTGGTAGGCCGTGTGGGATTCGAACCCACGACCCCAACATTAAAAGTGTCGTGCTCTACCAACTGAGCTAACGGCCTGCGAAAAAGTCGCGATACAATAGAGAAACGATGGATCATTGTCCAGTAATTCTCATTTTGCATGAATCCTCTTGCCGGTATTATTTGAACGAACAGATATACTCGGCGATGCCGGACTCCACGGCGATGTCGAACTTGGAGTTGCCAGGAACATCGAAATGGGTGCCTGCGGCATAGGGAGTCCACTCGGAGGCTCCAGCCTGGCGCGCTTTGCAGAGGCCTGCAATGATCTTCATTTCTTCCGGAACCCCTGTATTGAAGGTGTAGGTGCCGGGATAGATCAGGCCGATTGTTTTTTTCGCGCCATCCGGAAAAAACACGGTATGGCTGACCACTTTGCCGTCAAAATAGACATTGGCCTTGGCCGTTACGGAAACATGTTCAAACGTGATCGTGCTCATGATGTTCTCCTTGATAAATTTAAAATAAATTCAATTCCAATCTGCATTATCCCTCCCGCTATGGGTGGGATAATTCGCGGGAAACTATCATCCTTGAGGCTGGCACTCAAACAAATACCCCTCACCTGAATCCTCCCTCAAGGGGAGAGGAATGATGAGATTCCATTACGAATATCTCTTCTCCCTATTACTTCAGGGTAGATGGTGTGGGTGAGATGGTCATCTGGCCGCAAGAAATTCTTTGTATTTTCCCTTCAGGCCCATTATACGGATAGCGTTATGAAAACATTCATTAATGATAATTTTTTATTGGAATCAAAAACAGCGCGTCGCTTGTATCATGAAGTGGCTGCCATTCAGCCGATTATTGATTACCACTGTCATTTGCCGCCGGCGCTGATTGCCTTTAACCATCAATTCCGGAATTTGTATGAGATCTGGCTGGCCGGTGACCACTATAAGTGGCGGGCCATGCGGTCCAATGGGGTGGCCGAACGGCTCATTTCGGGCGATGCCTTGGATTACGAGAAGTTCATGGCTTGGGCGGGTACGGTGCCATTCACGTTGCGCAACCCCCTCTACCATTGGACCCATTTGGAGTTGAAGCGCTACTTTGGGATTGATGAACTGCTGGATGAAAAATCGGCGCCCCGCATATGGGAACAAGCCAATGCCGTTTTGCAGCAACCGGATATGAGGGTCCGGAGCTTGTTGGAAAAGAGTAAAGTTGAAGTGGTTTGCACCACGGATGATCCCATTGATTCACTGGAGTATCATCGTGAAATCCGTGAATCCGGGCTCAAAACCAAGGTCTATCCCACATTCCGTCCGGATAAGGCGCTTTGGGTTGAAACCCCGGCGTTTAACGGGTGGGTGGATTCCCTGGAGCGTGTCAGTGGCGTGTCGTGCGCGCGGTTGACCGATTTTCTGGCGGCGTTGGACCAGCGGCATGCGTTCTTCCACGAGTCCGGCTGTAGGTTGTCGGATCACGGAATTGAGCATTGTTACGCCGAGGCCTGCACCGAGACCGAAGCCAGCGCCATCTTTGATGCGGCCCGGTCCGGCAAAAACGTTTCCAGCGGAGCGGCGGACAAATACAGATCCTTTATGATGCTATTTTTCGGGCGACTCGATTTTTCCCGGGGCTGGGTCAAGCAGTTGCATTTCGGGGTGGTGCGCAATAATAATGCCAGGATGATGAAGCAATTAGGGCCGGATACGGGGTTTGATGCCATCGGCGATTTCAATCAGGCGCAGTCCTTGATTGGGTATTTGAACGCCCTGGAGCAGGAAGGCCATCTGCCGAAAATGATCATCTATAATATTAATCCCGCGGATAATTATATGATTGGCACGGTGATGGGATGTTTTCAGGATGATGTGGCGCCCGGTAAGATTCAGTTTGGCAGCGGGTGGTGGTTCCTGGATCAAAAGGATGGCATGCTGTCCCAGATGAATGCTTTGTCGAATCTGGGCTTGCTGCGCCGGTTTGTCGGGATGCTGACGGATTCACGGAGCTTCCTGTCGTACACGCGCCATGAATATTTCCGGCGGATTCTCTGTCAGATGATCGGACAGGATGTGGATCGGGGTGAATTACCAGACTCGCCGGAATTGATTGACACCATGGTCCGGGATATTTGTTACGGTAACGCCCGTCGCTATTTCCCCTTCGCTGCAGGGTGAGCGTAGTAGAGAATTTTAGCTATGTCGGTTTAGGAGTAATCCAATATGAGCATTTCTGAAGAGTCGGAAAGTCAAAACGAAATTGTTGAATTGTGGCCGCATGGGGCTCCGGGTGCATTGGGTGAGGGTGATGTGGATCGTCCTTCGTTGGAAGTGTATCTTCCGGAAGCCGGGAAGGCCTGTGGCGCGGCGATGGTCATATGTCCTGGTGGCGGGTATGGGGGACTGGCTGCGCATGAAGGTCGGGATTATGCGCTGTTCCTGAATCAGCAGGGCCTGACGGCATTTGTCTTGAAATACCGGCTCGGATCAGCCAACTACCGGCATCCGGTGATGTTGCAGGATGCCTCACGTGCATTGAGGTTGGTGCGGGCGGGTGCCTCCCGCTGGAATGTCAGCTCCGACCGGATCGGAATCATGGGCTCGTCGGCTGGGGGGCACCTGGCCTCCACGTTATTAACCCATTATGATGCCGGACATGAAGAGGATTCAGATCCTGTCGAACGGGTCAGTTCCCGTCCTGATTTCGGAGTGCTTTGTTATGCGGTCATCTCCATGAGCGATGAAGTCACGCATACCGGCTCGCGGCAGAATCTGCTGGGGCCGGAGCCGACACCTGAGCAGATGCGGCTGTTGTCGGCGGAACTGAATGTAACTCCCGGGACGCCGCCCTGTTTTATCTGGCACACGTGGGAGGATGGCGGGGTAAAGGTGGAGAATAGCCTGCAGTTTGCCGCTGCACTCCGGCGCCAGAATGTACCTTTCGATTTGCATATCTATACCAAGGGGGGGCACGGCATAGGCTTGGCCGCTAAATGGCCTTTTGAGCGTCCGCATCCCTGGGCGCTTGATCTGGTGTTCTGGTTGAATGAGACCGGTATTATCTCCAGAGGGTAAGGTGATTCAGTAAAGTCATTTCAATTGCATCCTTAGTTATTCCTATTATAGGTTAACTTGAT
>JBAXDB010000052.1:0-16222 GCA_037141135.1 bacterium
GGAGGCGGGGGTACCGGTGCCATAATGATTGGGGGCGGACGGAACACAATCACAGGCGGAGGTGATGGTTCTGGCATCACCGGTTGGGACACCGGTTTTGTCTGAGTCGACACAGGCTGTCCTTCGGCTTCACCCTTCAACAACTCAGCAACCCGAGAACTCAGCAACTCTGACTCCGCCAGCGGCTCCAGCGGTACACGCCTGTTACCGGGTGGCGCCCCTGCCAAAATCGATAGTATCAATTCGCCGGCCACCTGACCACGCTTCCGCTCAGAGCGTCGCATGCCCGCCGGCCGTGTCTGGCCGCCCTGTTCATCGTCATGGTAAACCCCTGGCAAACCGGCCGTGGGCAATCCCAAAATAATCGTAGGCCCCAGCCCGGCAATAATAGGAGAGCCGCCCGCGGAAAAGCCGGGGCCATAGATTAAGCCGGCAAGACCGTCATGGTTCAGACGCTGGACTCGTTCACGGGCAGAAGAGGGATTGGCTCCGACGGTGGCAACCACCAGACCGTAACCGGCACCAGCCAGTGTAGGTTCCAGCCCTGCAAGCAGTTCGCCGACATCAGGTGTCCCGTCCGATAGAATCAGGCCTACCAAAGTACTTTGCCCCAGCCTCATGTTCCGCGCCATCCGGTTCGGCTGATAGCCCGACTGGGCAATCACCGCCTCCACCCGTCGCCGGGTCGCCGCACAAATACGGTAGCGGTCAGCCTTGCCATTCAAGACCATGGACACCGTCGTTCGTGAAACACCCGCGGCAAACGCGATATCCGGGATCGTCACAGGTCTTGAGTTATCAGTTGTTTCCTGCATTGCTAATACGTTTTAGCAGGCTTATTTCAAAGATACAAGGCCAAGTCTAAAGACGGCCAGCGAGGCGCTGGCCCTTCTCCAAAAGAATTCACCCAGGCGCTTTCTGCTGGAGGGCCGACGGCCTCGGCGGCCGCGTTATCCATTGAAAGTTCTCTGGATAGACCTGCAGCCGCCAGGGACGTCGGCTGCCACCTGTGCTTCGCTCTGGTAGCCTAACACCCCAACAGAAACCTACGACTGGCGGTGCCGTGTTCGATCGGCTTGGTGAGGATGGTATTGCGGCCTACCTTCTGACCGGCACGATGAACATGTTCGTCGATGCTACGGCCGGAGCCGGACATCTTCCGGAGCCGGGGATGGCGGGTCCGCAAATAGGTCATGAGCTGAACATCATTCCGCTTCATCAGCGCATACGTCGCGGGGCTATCCTGTTCAAGTTTGTGGTCCTGTGTCTTCAACTTCTCTGCGAAGCCGCTCAACAGGCCCAGCGCAAAATCCACCTGGCTGCCCGGGGCACCGGCGCGCCCCTTCTTGAATACCCGCCATTGGTCCTTGATGGTCCTTTTCAGAAAATCATACACGTATCCAGCCATCTTGACATTCTCCGTGGTGCCGCTGATTTCAAGGATCCGGCCCATCCGCTCCTTTTCGACCACATAGGCGCAGATCCACACAGCCTCGACAAAATAGTAGTCCTGCAGCAACCGGCTCAAGGCGTATTCGTCGGCCGACTGCCGCAACTGCGGTTCGCCGAGACACAGGCTGCAGTAAGCCCGGCTTACCGGGCTGGAAAGCAGATCAATGTTATAGCGGGCTATCGTCTCGTGGACTTTCGTCATAGCCAATTCAGCTTCATGCCGGTTCGCGCTTTCGGACAAAGCCAGCAGCTTCTTCACGCGCAGCAGGATCCGGTCATTATCATCGAGCCCGCTGGTGTTAATTGTTTCGTAGAGCGAGGGGAAGTCGCCGGCCGCGCGTGGATCCGCATTCAGCAGGCGACAGGCTTCCTGGAACCGCGCGCCGTGCGGCTGGTCGGTTCCGCCAAGAACCTCATCCGTCAACTGGTGGGCCAACTCGTGGAGCAGCACCTCGCGGACCGTCATCCAGCGGTGGTTCAATACCAACTTGCGGCTGAAGGCCATGATCCGTCGGTCACGATGCCATTCAGCCCAGCGCTTCTCGAAGTCACGCAACTCGAAGGCGGGAGGTGTCAGTCGGCGCTTCAGCGTGGGCGAAAGTAGACCAACGGCATTTTTCCACTCACTGATCAGTCCATGAAGGATCCGCCGCTCCAGTTCCTGGTGGCTGTCAAACATGGTCTCGTTTCAACTTTCGCGCACGATGTCTGCCCCGAGGTCGCGAAGGCGTTCTTCCACGCGCTCATAACCGCGATCAATGGTCTGGGCGTTGTTGATGACGCTCTCGCCTTTGGCGCAAAGGGCGGCGATCAACAGGGCCATGCCGGCACGGATGTCAGGACTGGCCATATTGATGCCATGCAGGCGGGAGGGGCCCGTTACCAACACCCGGTGCGGATCACACACCACTACTCCCGCCCCCATGCCGATCAGGTAGTCCACAAAATACATCCGGCTCTCAAACATCTTTTCAAAAAACAAGACCGTGCCTTTCGTCTGCGTGGCCGCCACCAGGGAGACGCTCATGAGGTCTGAAGGGAAACTCGGCCAGGGCCCGTCCTCGATCTTTGGAATCGCGCCGCCGAAATCCCTGGTAACCCGCGACGATCTGCGGGGCGGCAGGGTCACAGTGGTCCCATCCATTTGAAGTTTGATGCCCAGCTTCTGGAACGTTTTGCCGATAATCAGCATCGGTTCCGGCTCCACGCCCGTCACACGCAAGTCGCCCCCCGTGGCGGCAGCGGCGGCGACAAAACTGCCAATCTCAATATAGTCGGGTTGCACCCTGTGCGTCGCGCCACTAAGGGCCTCCACGCCCTGGATCACCAACCGGTTGGTGCCAATGCCGGCAATTTGGGCGCCCATCTTGTTGAGCAGCAAGGCCAGATCCGACACATGGGGTTCGCAGGCGGCGTTGAAAATGGTCGTCTCCCCGCGAGCCACCGTGGCCGCCATCAGAACATTCTCCGTGGCCGTCACGCTGGCCTCATCGAGCACCATCGCCGCACCCTCAAAGCGTTTCCGGCGGAAGACGAAATTTTGGCCGCCTTCAACTTCAATACCCAGCGCCTGCAAACCTTGAAAATGGGTATCCAGCCGGCGCCGTCCAATCACATCGCCGCCGGGCGGCGAGAGCGTAACCTTTCCCAGCCGGGCCGCCATCGGTCCAGCCAACAGAATGGAAGACCGCACTTTGCGGCATAATACAGGATCCAGCTTGCTGCGTCGCACGCCCTTGGCGCAGAGTGTAACCGTATGGTCATTAACCCCGATTTCCACGCCCAAGCCGGAGAGAAGTTCCAGCATGGTGTGCACGTCATCGATCAACGGAACGTTTTCCAGAATGACCGGCTTATCCGTAAGAACGCAAGCAGCCAACATTGGCAGCACGGCATTTTTGTTGCCGCCCGGTAAATAGGTACCGCTCAGGCGCTTGCCGCCATGTATGATGAATCGAGCCATGTGAGTATAAATGGTTATCAGTTAAGAGTTATTGGTTAATTGTAATGCTTATCCCCAATCACCAATAACCTTTAACCAATAACCTCTTTCGCCATCTTCACCGCATTGGCGGTGGTAAAGCCGAATTTTTCTGCCAAAACTCCGGCGGGAGCCGAAGCGCCAAAATGATCTATGCTCAGGATGCGGCCCTTGCAACCAACATATTTTGACCAACCCATGGAGCAGCCGGCTTCTATCGCCATGCGTTTCTTGCATTCCGTTGGCAGCACTTGCGCGCGATACTCCGCACTCTGCTTCTCAAAGAGATCCCAGGACGGCATGCTCACCACGCGCACATTCCGGCCTTCCTTGGCCAACTCCTTTGCCGCATCCAGCGCCAGGCTGACCTCTGATCCGGTGCCGATGAGAATCAGCTCAGGCACTCCCTCGGCGCTTTGCCACAGAACATAGGCGCCCTTCTCAAGATTCGAGGCTGCGGGATAGACCTTGCGATCAATCACCGGCAGGTTCTGACGGGTCAGCAACAGGAGCGTCGGGCCAGACTGATTTTTGAGTGCCGCGAGCCAGGCGGAGACCGTCTCCGTGGGATCGGCAGGACGGATCACCGAAACGTTCGGCATACACCGGTAACTGGCGATTTGTTCGATGGGCTCATGCGTCGGGCCATCTTCACCCACATAGAAACTATCGTGCGTAAATGCATAGATCGTGGGCAGATTCATCAGCGCCGCCACACGGATGGTCGGCCGGCAGTAATCAGAGAATACAAAAAACGTGGCGCCGAACACCCGGAAGCCACCATGCAACTGGAGCCCGTTTAAAACCGCCGACATCCCCAGTTCACGCACTCCGAAATGCAGATTGCGTCCATCAAACTTACCGGGCAATACCGAGCCAAGCCCCTCCATGAAGGTCTTGGTGCTGGGCGCCAGGTCCGCCGCCCCTCCCACGAACCAGGGCAGGGCCTTGGCCAGAACTTGAATCACCTTGCCGGAGGAGACGCGGGTCGCCTCAGGTTTTTCAAAGACCGGCATCATTTTTTCGATATCCGCCGGCAACTCCTGCTTGGCGCAGTTCTGCCAGACTTTAGCCAGCTCGGGATAGGCGGCGGCATATTTCTTGTAATCGGCTTCCCACGCCACCACCTTGGCATCCAATTCACGGGAGCGGCCAGCAAACACGTCGCTCACCTGATCCGGAACGTAAAAATCCTTGTCTTCCGGCAAGCCCAGAGCTTTCTTGGTCGCCTTGACTTCCGCCACACCCAGCGGTTCGCCATGTGCCTTATGGGAATCATGCAGATTCGGCGATCCGTGGGCGATATGGGTGTTGGTGATGATCAAGGTGGGCCGATCCTTCTCGGCCTTGGCGGTCACGATGGCCTTATCAATTTCGTCGAAATTATGCCCGTCAATTTCCAGCACATTCCATTTATAGCCCACAAAGCGTTTGCGCACATCGTCACTATAGCTCAACGAGGTGCCGCCTTCGATGGTGATCCGGTTGCTATCATAGAAAACTATCAGCTTATTCAAGCCCAGATGGCCCGCGAGCGAGAAGGCTTCGTGAGAAATCCCCTCCATGAGGTCACCATCGCCGCAGAACACATAGGTGTGGTGATCCACCGGCGCAAAGGCGCCGGCATTGAAGCGGGCGGCCAGCATACGTTCCGCCAGCGCCATACCGGTGGCCATACCGCACCCCTGCCCCAACGGCCCCGTGGTGGCCTCGACCCCGGCGGTGTGACCAAACTCGGGATGGCCGGGAGTCTTGCTGCCCCATTGCCGGAATTGAGCCAGTTCCGTGACAGGCAAGCCATAACCGGTTAAATGGAGCATGCTGTAAAGCAACATGGAGCCATGGCCGCCGGACAACACAAAACGGTCGCGATTCACCCAGTCAGGGTGGGACGGGCAATGATTCAAATGATTCAGAAACAGCACGGCCGCGACATCCGCCATGCCCATGGGCATACCCGGATGCCCGGAATTTGCCTTCTGCACTCCATCCATCGCAAGACCGCGAATAGTATTAGCCACCACATCAATTACTTTGCTCACAGAACGACTCCATTTCCGTTTTGTTCAAAAAACCACAAGAAACCCCTTGCGGAGAATCTTTCCCTTCCTTATATTGGGACGGTTAATGGTAGCGATTCACGTTCGGTTGTCCAGTCTGCAATTCCGCAGACATCCGGCGAACACCTGTCACGTTAATATTTCGTGGCCGTGCTATGCCGGAGGCTTGATTTTATTCGGGCCTGAAACGGGAATCTAGGATTGATCTATTTTTTTTAGCAGACATTGAGGAACAGTTTCGCGGCGCAGGTTGCGGTGCGAGTCAAAATAAAGAGGAGTAATGGTAATGGCAACGACGAGTAAAAAGTATGTGTACAGTTTCGGTCGCGGTAAAACCGAGGGCGGGGCTAGTGATAAAAACCTGTTGGGCGGCAAGGGCGCAAACCTTGCGGAAATGTGTATTCTCGGGCTTCCCGTTCCCGCGGGCTTTACCGTATCCACGGAATGTTGTGTCGATTTCTTTGCGAACAAGTCCCGTTTTCCAAAAAGCCTGACCGCTGAAGTTGAAGTGGCGCTGCGCCAGGTGGAAACCGATATGGGCATGAAGTTCGGAGATCCCGCGGATCCACTTCTGCTTTCCTGCCGTTCAGGCGCCCGCAAATCGATGCCTGGCATGATGGAAACCGTCTTGAACGTCGGGCTGTGCACCAAGACCATCCCCGGCCTGATTGCCAAAACCGGCAATGCGCGCTTTGTGTACGACTCCTACCGCCGGCTGATCATGATGTATTCCGACGTCGTGATGGAGAAGTCTGAAGGCGTCGAGCCTGCCGAGGGCAAGGGCATCCGCATGCAGCTTGAAGGTATCATGCACGAGCTCAAGGTCAAAAAGGGCTATAAGTCCGATACCGACATGACCACCGATGATTTGATGGGTTTGTGCGAGAGGTTCAAGGAGCGCGTCAAAAAGGTGCTCGGCAAGTCGTTCCCGGATGATCCGATGGACCAGATGTGGGGCGGCGTGGGTGCCGTTTTCAAAAGCTGGAACGGCAAGCGCGCCATCTCCTACCGCCGCATCGAGGGCATTCCGGACGAGTGGGGCACCGCCGTCAACGTTCAGGCCATGGTGTTCGGCAACATGGGCGATACGTCCGCCACCGGCGTGGCGTTCACCCGCAATCCCGCCACCGGCGAGAACAAGTTCTACGGCGAATGGCTGGTCAACGCGCAGGGCGAGGATGTCGTGGCCGGTACCCGCACGCCCAGCCCGCTGAATGACGACACCAAGAACGACCAGAACAAGCACCTTCATTCACTTGAAGACCTGATGCCGCCCATCTACAAGCAGCTGTGCAAGATTCGCGATACACTGGAGAAGCATTACAAGGATATGCAGGACATTGAGTTCACGATCCAGGAAGGCAAGTTGTTTATGCTGCAGTGCCGCAACGGTAAGCGTACCGGCACCGCCGCGCTGAACATGGCCATGGATATGCTCGCGGAAAAGCTGATCGACGAGAAAACCGCCGTCCTGCGCCTGGAGCCCCAGCAGTTGGACGAGCTCCTGCATCCGGTGGTGGATCCCAAGGCGGAGGCTTCGCTCAAGCCGCTCTGCAAAGGGTTGCCCGCCGGACCCGGCGGGGCCTGCGGCCAGATCGTGTTCACCTCCCATGATGCGGTGAAGTGGGCCAAGGCCGGCAAGACGGTGATCCTGGTGCGCGAGGAGACCAACCCCGAAGACGTCGAGGGCATGCGCGCTGCGGCCGGCATTCTGACCGCCCGCGGCGGGATGACCAGCCATGCGGCGCTTGTCGCCCGCGGCTGGGGCAAGTGCTGTATCGTCGGCGCGGGTGGCCTGCATGCCGATGCGCACGGGAAGAAGCTCACCGTCGGCACGGTGGTGCTCAAGGAAGGTGCCGTGGTGACGCTGAATGGCAGCCGCGGGTTCGTCTTCACCGGCTCGGTGCCGCTGGTTGACAATTCCGAGAATCCCCGCTTCCAGCAATTCATGCAGCTGGTCGACAAGTTCCGCACGATGGGTGTGCGCGCCAACGCCGACACCGCCGAGGATGCCCGCAAGGCCCGCGCGTTCGGCGCCGAAGGTATCGGCCTGTTCCGTACCGAGCATATGTTCTACGGCAAGGGCAGCGATGAGCCTCTCTTCCTGCTGCGGAAGATGATCCTGAGCAAGTCGGTCGAGGAGCGCGTATCTGTCCTGAAGAAACTCTTCCGCTTTGTGAAGAGCGACATCAAGGCCACGCTGGCAGCCATGGACGGGATGCCCGTTACGGTTCGCCTGCTCGATCCGCCCCTGCATGAATTCGTGCCCCAGAGCGCGATCAAGCAGAAGGAATTGGCGGCCAGCCTCGGCATTTCTCCCAAGGAAGTTAAGGCCCGCGGCGATGCGCTGCATGAATCCAATCCTATGATGGGACACCGTGGTGTGCGCCTGGGCATCACCTATCCGGAAATCACCGAGATGCAGATCCGTGCCATCTTCGAGGCGGCGGCGGAACTCATCAAAAGCGGCAAGAAATGCCATCCGGAAATCATGATCCCGGTAACCTGCGACATCAACGAGTTGAAGCACCAGAAGGCGATCGTCAAGACCGTCTACGAGGATGTCATCGCACGGAAGAAGATTGAGGCGATCCCGTATTTGTTCGGGACGATGATCGAGATTCCGCGCGCGGCGCTGCTTTCTGACCGCATGGCGCAGGAGGCCGACTTCTTCTCCTTCGGGACCAATGACCTGAGCCAGATGACGTTCGGCTTCAGCCGTGATGATATCGGCGGATTCATGGGCGACTATCTGGAAAAGAAGATCATTGCCGCCGATCCGTTCCAGACCATTGATCAGGATGGCGTGGGCCAGTTGATCAAGATCTCGGTGGAGAAAGGCCGTCAGACTAAGAAGAATCTGAAGGTCGGAATCTGCGGTGAGCAGGGCGGTGATCCGGAATCCGTAAGATTCTGCTTCAAGACCGGTCTGAACTACGTGAGCTGCAGTCCTTATCGCGTGCCGATTGCCCGCCTGGCCGCCGCTCACGCGGCGCTCAAGGGCTGACACGCCTGACTGCGCAAGTCTGAAAAGACAACGCCCCGGAGTAAAATCCGGGGCGTTTTTTTGTGCCTGAGCGACGCATCGCCTGCACCCTGATCCACTTGAGTTGTTACTGCGCAGGAGGAGGAGGCACATGGTCGCCGCCGGGAACCGCCTCGTGCCGGGGCGCACCCGCGGGCTTGTTTGCACCCCTCATCATTTTGGCGCCAGGTCTTTCACCCTCATTTCTTTCCATGAAATGCTTCATCATTTCCCGCATCTTGAGACGCTGTTCCACGGTCAGAATTTTGCGTGCGGCCAACATCTGCTTGATCTGAATTTTGGCCGTGTCGGAACGAACTTTACCAATCTCATCGGCCAGTTGAAGAACCGCATTCTCGTCAATGTTTTCAGCCCCCATCAGTTCCGCCTGCTTTTTCGCCAGGGTCTGTATCTTGGTTCGCAACGAACTCATTTCATTCGAGGCCGAACCCACCACGGCGGCAATCTGGGCCTGTTGCTCGCTGGTCAACTCCAGTTGCTTCACAACCGCGGGGCGCATCAACATCATCATTTCGCCCCGCTCCATCATACCACCCTTACCCTGTCGCATGGGCGGAGGCTGACGATCCCCACCCTGTGCAGCAGGTTCGTCCGCTAGCGCCATGCTGGTCACCCCCATTATGCACCCCATCATCAATCCGATATTCTTCATCTTCGCCGTCCTTTCTTTTGTTTGAGTCTATCGAGTCCTGCCTTACATAACGGAAAACCCACTGCACTTATTGTATTCTTTCAGTGCGGCACCCTGTTTTGTTGGCATGGAATCAGTGAAAACTGCGAAATATTTGGGGTTTTTGCGATTCGGATGGAGGTTGTTCACTTCTTTGCCTGCGTATGCCATTCAAAACTAATAGGTTACACGTCGCGGCGACTTTTTTTCTCCAATTTCAAAGATAGAAATCTGCTCTTGGCGCGTTTTAATATTTTTTTTAAACGGTGATCTTAATACTATATGTTGTGGTCTCTGCTTAACTAAAATCAACCTGTCGTAGGTCTGATTTTTTTTACGGAAAAGTGATAAAACCCCTTGCCTGCTTATATTTTCTCACCTATTGTCCTGCGTAAGCGGGTACAAGATAAGACAGACATCTGCCTGTTAATAACTTGTTAACAAGTCGCAAAAAACTCGCTTTATTTGGTGATTGTTAGATTTTCATGTGTTTTTCGGAATATCGGCATTGCTTCGATTGAAGAGTTTGCCGGGGGAGATTTACCGTGTCAGGAAATACTGCGTCTGCTGTGTGGAGTGAGGCTTGTGATCACCTGATCAAGCTCTTGCATCCCGATATTTATTCGCGCTGGATCGCCGTGATTGAGCCGGGGAGTATCGAGGGGCAAACACTGACTTTGCGAGTGGGTAATAATTTCTATCAGACCTGGCTGGAGGAAAATTATCTGCCTCTGATCAAATCGGCGGTGGCGTCGGTATCGGGCGAATCCTATGATATTGTTTTTCAAGTCTCCAAACGCGTGCTGGATGCCGTAGCGGCGCCGGCCACTGCGGCGGCTGAACCCGCAGCAGCCCCTCGGCGGCAGAGCACAGCCCGGCAACCCGGCGGGCCGGTATTCAATGCCAATTTCACCTTCGACGGTTTTGTGGTGGGGCCTTCCAACAACTTCGGGCATGCCGCGGCATTGGCTGTGGCTCAATCTCCCGCACGCGCTTACAATCCACTCTTCATTTATGGGGGTTCCGGCCTGGGGAAAACCCATCTGATGCAGGCCATCGGACATCATGTTTTGAAAAACTCAAATTCCAAAATCGCCTATTTGTCGTCCGAGAGTTTTACCAATGAATATATCGAGGGTCTGCAAAATAAATCCCTGGTGCAGTTCCGGAAAAAGTACCGCAGTATGGATCTGCTGCTGATCGATGACATCCACTTTCTGGCTGGTAAGGAACGTATGCAGGAGGAATTCTTCCACACCTTCAATGCCCTTTTTGATGCTCATAAGCAGATCGTATTGACCAGTGATCGCCCGGCCAGTGAAATTCAGGGACTTGAACAGCGCCTGGTCACCCGCTTTGAATGGGGCCTGGTGACGGAGCTTCAGCCGCCGGATCTTGAAACCCGCATTGCCATTCTACGCAACAAGCAGGCTCAATGTGGTTATAAGCATGCGGATGAACTTATCCTGTTTATGGCCAAAACGATCCGGTCCAACATCCGCCGCCTTGAAGGCGCGTTGATCCGGGCCACCTCTTATGCCTCGCTGATGAACCGCGCCCTTACCATCCAGGATCTTGAAATGCTCCTCCGCGATACCATCGACCAGGAGAAGCAGGACGATCTCACCTTCGAGCACATCATGAAGGCCGTGGCGGATTATTATGACATCCGTCTGGTGGATATGACCAGTAAGAGACGTCCGGCGGCCATCACAATGCCCCGTCAGATCGCAATGTACCTGTGCCGGTCACTGACCCCTTCCTCCCTCCCGGAAATTGCCGGTGCGTTCGGTAAAACCCATGCCACCATTCTTCACGCCTACCGGGAAATATCCCGCAAAATGGAAACCGATTCTACCCTTCGTCAGAATGTGTCCCACCTCAGTCGTTTGCTGGAGAAGAAAAGTTGACAAGTATGTTCATAACATGGACAAATATTGTTGGTAACTGGACCAAACCATGTTATCACACTTTACTCACACCCAAACAAGGGGTGTCATGAACAGGGAAACAGTGGTGGATTTAGCATGTTTTGCAGGTAGTTTCGAATGGTTTTGAAGTTATTGTTGTTATGCACAGGGTATAATACGGGTGTTATTTAATAGAATATATAAAGATTAATATTCTTGGATTGTTGATAGTTTGAACTTGGAGGATAAATGAAACTTGTTATTGCCAAAGATGCGGTCATGTCGGGACTTCAAATGGTTCATGGCGTGGTGAATGTTCGTCCTACCCTTCCCGTGTTATCCAATGTCTTGCTGGAAGCCAAGAATGACAAGCTCTGGTTGACGACCACGGATATGGATGTGACCATGCGTTGCGCGGTGGATGCCAAAATCGCCAAAGCCGGCGCAACCACCATTCCGGCCCGCCGCTTGTTCAGCATTGTTCGCGAACTCCCTGTCGATAATATCGAAATCGAAGTGGATGATAAAAATGCGGCCTCGATCACCTGCGGTTCCGCGTTTTTTAAAATCAACGGGTTGCCGGATGATGAATTTCCAGCCATTCCGCCCAGCGAAGGTGGACATACGTTTTCCGTGGACCAGAAAGCCTTGAAACAAATGCTGCAGAAGACTTTTTATGCCGCTTCAACGGATGAAACCCGTTTTATTTTAAACGGAACTTTGATGAGCTTCAAAGGTAATAAACTCACGCTGGTGGCGACCGATGGGCGCCGGCTTGCCTTGACAGAAAATGAAATTGAATTTCCAAAAGAAGCGGAATGTGAAGCCATTGTGCCTACCAAGGCTGTGAATGAACTTATCCGCATCTTGAAGGATGAAGGACTGGTAAAAATCTTTATTGGAAAAAATCAGGCCAGCTTTGAATTTGATGATGTGACGCTGACCACCAAGCTGATTGAAGGAACGTATCCGAATTTCCGCCAGGTGATTCCCGGACAATGTGAACAGCGGATTGCCGTGGACAGGGAAGTGTTTCTGACGGCGCTCAAGCGCGTGGCCTTGCTGACCAGCGACAAATCAAGCTCGATCAAACTCACCTTCGGCAAAAACAAGCTTAAGATCAGCGCCTCCTCACCGGATGTGGGTGAAGCTCACGAGTCGGTGGCCATCAAGTATAATGCCCGGGATATCCAGGTGGCCTTCAATCCGGATTACATCATGGAACCGCTGCGCAATATCGCCAACGATGAGATCTATGTCGAATTGACGGATGAACTCAGTCCCGGCGTGATCAAATGCGATGTGCCGTTTATCTACGTGCTGATGCCCATGCGCATTTCGTGACCGAAGGTGTTATGAGTTATTGGGGAATTTCAAATAACGAATAACAAATTTCTTGCCTCTTTGCACCGAATCCGTATTATTCCCCCCCTTGTAGTCCGGCAAGTGTCCGGACGGAAGCGAGTGTTGTGCCTCTCCGGCACAGCCAAAGCGGATTGTCGCGCGTAAGCGGGACTAAATAACTGGAGGATAGTATGGATATTGTTCAAGAAACGGCGGATCTTTCCGTCAAGGACCTGCTGGATGCAGGTTTGCATTTCGGTCATCAGACCAAGCGTTGGAATCCCAAAATGAAACCGTTTGTCTTCGACAAGCGTAACGGGATTCATATCATCGACCTGATCAAGACACTCGAGCAACTCGAGAAGGCGAAGACGTTCGTTTACGAAACGGCTGCCCGGGGTCGTCCGATCCTCTTCGTCGGTACCAAGAAACAGGCGCAGCAGATTATCAAGGAGATTGCCTCCTCCTGCGGTCAGCCGTATGTCACCACCCGCTGGCTCGGCGGTACCTTGACGAACAGCCTGACCATCCGCAAGCGGATCAAGTACATGCGCCAGGTTGAGAAGATGGAAAAAGATGGCGACTTCGACAAGATGCCCAAGAAGGAAGTGGCAGTATTGCGGCACGAACTTGACAAACTGCGCAAAAACTTTTCAGGCATGGCCACCATGGACGACAAGCCCGGCGCGATGTTTGTGGTGGATGTGAACCGCGAGGCCATTGCCATTGCCGAGGCCAACCGCCTGCATATTCCTGTGATTGCCATCGTTGATACCAACAGCAATCCGGATCCCGTGGATTACCCGATCCCCGGCAATGATGACGCGATTCGCGGCATCAAGATGATTGCCGGCGCACTCGCCGCGGTGATTGTCAAGGGTGCTTCGGAATATTCCAAGATCGCGGTTGAGGAAAACAAGAAGCGGGAAGCCGCGCAGGGCCAGGGCCCGGCGGATGGCGATCGTCGCCCTTCCGGTCCGCGCAAGCCCCGTGGCGAGAGCCGGAGCCCCCGTCGGCGCACCGCTGGTGCCTCCGAGGGTGCCCCCAGAAACGATGCGGCGGAACCTGCTGCTGCGCCTCAGGCGTAAGCATACCACCCTCCCCTGCCCTCTTCTCTCCGGAGAAGAGGCGGGAGAGTTTTTAATAACCTTTAATTCAGGAGAGATTTTCAATGGCTGATATTACTGCAGCAATGGTGCAAGAATTACGTGAAGCGACTAATGTCGGGATGATGGAATGCAAACGAGCATTGGTAGAGGCGGGGGGCGATAAGGATCAGGCGATTCGTCTGCTGCGTGAGCGCGGCATGGCCATTGCCGCCAAAAAATCGACGCGTACCGCCAATCAGGGGCTGATTGCAACGGCTGGCGATAGCAAGGCGAGCATTCTGATTGAAATCAACTGCGAAACTGATTTTGTAACCAAGAATGAGAACTTCCAGAAGTTCGTCAAGGCGATGGCGGTCAAAGCGCTTGCGATTCCGGACGGTAAAATCACGGAAGTGACCAAGGCCGAAATGGCGGCCAAGATTGCCGAGATTGGTGAAAACCTGGTTGCGAAGCGCAATATCGGGTACACGCTGCAGGGGCCGGGTTTGGTGGCGTCCTATATCCATCTGAACGGGAAACTGGGCGTGCTGATAGAGGTTGGTTGCGGCAAGGAGGCTACAGGCAGCAGTGCCGTGGTGCAGGAATTGGCCAAAGATCTTACGCTGCATGTGGCAGCCTGCAGTCCACGCTATCTCGAGAGCCAGGAAGTGCCGGCAGATGTTGTTGCGGCCGAACGGGAAATCTATGCCAAGCAGGTGGTTGGCAAACCCGCGAACATTGTGGATAAGATTGTTGATGGGAAGATGGCCAAGTTCTACTCTCAGGTTTGCCTGATTGATCAGGGCTTCGTCAAAGATCCCGACACGTCGATCACCAAACTCCTTGCGGCCAAGGGCAAAGAGGTGGGCGACACCCTGACGATCCGCCGGTTTGTCCGGTGGCAGTTGGGCGAATAACGCGTCCATCAAGATTCGTGTCAGGGCAGGGTCACTCCTGCCCTTTTTAGTTTAAGGTGCAATTATGGCAGTGTTCAAATATCCCCGGTATGCCAGAAAAAACCCGGCAGTCATTGCTGATGGCGGGGTTTCGATTTCATCAATGGTTGGTTCGTTGGTCAGTTCCTTGAAACTGGATGAGCAGGGCCGGATGGGTGTTTTAATCGAGAAGTGGTCCACAGCGGTGGGTAGCGGTATCGCGGCCCACACACGGCCGGGCCGTTTGACAAACAAAGAATTGACGATTTATGTCGATAGTTCCCCCTGGCTGAGTGAACTTCAGCGTTGCGCAAAAAAAGAACTGCTGGCCAAGTTGCAGAGCGTCTTCGGCCGCGATGTGATTCAAACGATCCGCCTCAGCATGGACCCAGGGGAAGGGTGAGTCAGCTTCCCCTTTTAATGATGACGGCCAGAATGGAGATATCCGCGGGATTGACCCCGGAGATGCGGGCGGCCTGCCCCAGCGATTCCGGGCGAATCTTTTTCAGTTTCTCGCGACATTCAAACCTGAGCACATCCAGCTTGTCGTAATCGAGCCAGTCTGGAATGCGTTGATCCTCCATCGCGCGCGCCCGTTCAATCTGTAATTTCTCCCGGTTAATGTAGCCTGCATATTTGACGAGTACTTCAACTTGAGAAATGACCAAACGGTCCGAAATTGTTTTGGACGGCAGATCGTTATATGTAACCTCCGTTCTACGAAGGATTTGTGTAAGTGACTGTCCTTGATGAAACGTAGTATTGAGCCGTTTTAGTTCTGCTTCGATCTCAACTTGATAGCTGTCAAAACGTTGTAGATCCTGCTGCGGCACGATGCCCAATTCCTTTGCAAAGGGAAGCATTCTAAAGATGGAATTATCCTGCCGCAAAACAAGACGGTGCTCAGCACGGGACGTAAACATACGGTAAGGCTCGTTGGTTCCCTTGGTGACCAGGTCATCAATCAAGACTCCGATATAGGCATCCCCTCTCCCAAGCACAAAAGGCGCCTCGCCCCTCAGTTTCCTGACGGCATTCACGCCGGCAACAAAGCCCTGCCCAGCGGCCTCTTCATAACCAGTGGTGCCGTTGATCTGTCCTGCAAAATACAGATGTTCCACCAATTTCGACTCCAACGTGTGCGTCAACTGCGTCGGATCCGAGAAATCATATTCAATGGCATAGGCCAGATTGGTGAGGACAGCATGCTCCAGCCCAGGAATCGAATGGATCATTGCGACCTGGACTGCTTCCGGGAGACTGTTGGATGTCCCATTCGGATAGACCTCCGGCGTGTTCCGTCCTTCGGGTTCAAGAAAAACATGATGGCTATCCTTCTCCGCAAACTTGACAATCTTGTCCTCAATCGAAGGGCAATACCTCGCACCGGTTCCTGTAATGATCCCGCCATACATCGCGCTTTTGTCTAAATTGGCGCGAATGATTTCATGAGTTTCAGCGTTGGTGTGGGTGAGAAAGCAGGAAAGCTGGTTTTCACCTGGATTCCAAGGACGAAGGTCAGAATGTTCCACGTGGAACATTCTGCAGTTGGCAGTTGGCAGTTGGCAATTGGCAGAAGGATATATCGCGAAGTCGGCGTTCTTCGCACTCTGCTGACTGCTTACTGCCAGCTGTACACTGCCTATTGAACCTTGTTCCACGTGGAACATGTTCTTTTTTGGGTGCCCACTGCCTATTGCCCACTGCCCACTGCCCACTGTCGACTGCCCACTGCC
>JBAXDB010000053.1:0-16204 GCA_037141135.1 bacterium
CTAGGTGGGCTGTACCTGATCTATACGGCGCGGTGACTGCAATGCGTAACGGGTAACTTTATAATGAGATTTCAGGTTGATTAACGGGTGACAATTGCTATTTTCTCAACAAAGGAAGTGGCGCAGCAGCTCCTTCGCATGTTTGGCCCTTATATTTCTTTTCCGTAATATTCCAGAAAGACTAATGAAGAAGAGGAGAGTGTGCTATGACTGGTATATCCCGAACTGTTTCCTGTCCGTCTGTTGCTTCCACCACAATTACCTACGCATGGGCCGGGCATCGGCACGAGTCCTGCGGCGGACGGGATGTGATTGGTCTGCGCAGTCTTTCCGAGATTGCCCTGTTGAGATTTGACCTTGCCCCGCTTGAAAATATGCGCCCGGTTGAAGCAGTTCTACGCCTGCATCGTCCGGATGGCGCGCCCGGCTCGCTGCCAGTTGTCGGCATTTCCACAATTCGAGCCGAATGGCATCCCGGCACCGCCAAGGATTACACACTCGATCCCGGCGCCTCCTCTTACGAATGGGCGCAAACCTGCGCCGATTCCGCCGGGTGTGTACCATGGGCTGGCGCGGGAACAGCCATAACCGATGTCGCTTTCGGCAATGCTGGTTCCAGGCGGACAGTAGTGGCTTTGCCGAACCTGGGCGAACCGGGCAAAGATGGCTGGTGGACCATTCCGGTTCCAGGCAAACTTGTCGCGCAGATGCAAACAGGGTTTGCCTGCGGGCTGGTGGTGATGGATGAAAAAGGCCAGCGCGAGGTCAGAACAAGACCCCACTCGGTGCATTCGGATTTCCCGCCGACGCTTGAAGTGACAGCCGAGAAGCGCGGTGAGTCGGCACAGCCGCCGGCCCTTGTCAAAGACTCACTCCGGCTCGCAGAAAACGGAGTTGATCTGCTTGGTCAGTTGCAGAAAGCATTTGAACCGGCATTTGAGGTCTATGCTGAGTTCAATGGTACTCCGCTGGAACTCTGGAGGTTGCCATCTGTACCGGAGGAGACTTCATGCGGTCGAATCGATCTCTCCGGCATAATCGGAAAAGGCGGTGTGCTGAGTGTTCAGTACGCCGCAATGGATGGCACCCGGGGCGAACCGTCATGGATCACGGTACCCGCGAGCGTCCCCGAGCAGACGGAATCTTTTGAGCCGTCTGAGGTTCCGTCGTACGAATTTCCCGCGCCGGATGTGGCTGTTGCGGTGCTTTTTCCAGGCGAGTCTCTTGACGAGGACGGCCTGAATCTGTCTGGCTCAAAGAGGCCGGCGATCTGGATCGACAGCCTGAGCCGGACGCTTTCTCTACAGGCCTTTCGCGGGGAGATACTGGATCTTAACATAGCGGGCCCGGGCGGGGCCGGTGTCAGCGTGCATGCACCAGGTTGGATTGAGACGACAATCGAAGCGGCGCGATATGTCATGCCAGGCCCTGAAGGCGGGCGGCGTGTTCCCGATAGACTTGAACCGGACGGGCGCATCGATCCAGGTGTCAAGGTCGGACTTGTTGTTGTTGATCTGCTGATCCCGAAAACGGCCGTGCCCGGGAAGGCGCTTGTTGAAGTGCGAATTGCCGGACGGGTTGTGCCGGTCGAGATAGAAGTGCTTGAGGCAACGCTTGGTGATGCATTGGGTTTCGTTGTTGATCTGAACTCCTATGGACGCTTCGCCAGGTACTACGGGTTGAAAGTTGATGCCCCCGAGGAAGCTGAGATACAACTAGCCTACCATCGTCTTGCGCACCGGCATCGTTGCAACTTCAACGTACTTCCCTATACACAGATGGGCGATGTGTATCCGGACTGTGCCCCGGCGCTCAATGCCGAAGGAAGAATTGCAGACTGGCGCGGCTACGATGAGAGGAACGGTCCACTTCTTGATGGCTCGGCTTTTGCCGGGCTGCCCCGTGCCGGAACACCGGTGGCGATGTTTTATCTGCCGCTTTTCGAGGATTGGCCTGGCACCATGGAGCGTGACTACAGGGATCACGTTCCGATGGGCAATACAAAGGAAGAGTGGTTCGCGGCGCTGGCTGAGCACGCGGTACGCGCGCGGCCGATCGCACAGGCATTCGCCCCCGGCTACGCAGGGCGGCTGGAGTGCGTCGCTCGCGACTTTGCCGCGCATCTTCTTGACCGCGGCTGGACAAAGCCGGCGTACATCTCGTACTGGAATAACAAGCACCTTTACAAGGAACCAACGCGAATCGAAGGGCCAAACAAAATAACGAGGCAGACCAGGGGCACGTCATGGTGGTGCCTGGACGAGCCGGTCACACGAGATGATTTTCTAGCGCTGAAATACTTTGGAGACCTCTGCAGGAAGGGCTTTGCCGCCGGCGGAGGCGGGCGCATGGATATACGCTATTGCATCGACATCTCACGGCCGCAGTGGGATTTTGGTGAAATAGCCGGCACGCGCGACATGTTCCGCATCAGCTCCGAGTTCTTCCGGTTCCGGAAACTCGTCAAGCAACGGATAAGAGAGGGAACGTCGATCATCAATTACGGTGGCGCGCACTCGCCTGCTGAGATGCCGATGCACGAGACACTATGGTGCTGGCGCGGGGCATTGCTTGGAGCGGAGGGCATACTGCCGTGGTCGGCCACTCCAATGGAGGGTTTCAGCAACATGGGCTGGCTGGAGGTCGCCGACCCCCTCTCTGTGCTGTGCCCGTCGGCGTACAAGCCCGGATCACCATGGGTCCTGCCAACGCTCCGGTTAAAGGCTTTCCGCCGCGGACAGCAGGACGCAGAGTTCCTGCTCGCGTGGAGCCGGAAGAACCCGGGGGCTTTCCCTGCCGTACTCGGCGTGTTGGCTCCAGATGGAGCTCCTGCCGGCCCGGAAGATGCCGCAGTGCCGGTTCGCTTCAAAAATCCGTCGCCTCAAGTTATCGAAGCCTGCCGTTGCAAACTGCGGCGCAAGGCTGCCGGATGCTGAAGACCAGACGATAAAGCACCTGCGATGAAATATGAAAATCGAAGACGTAATCGATGAGAGTGTTCTTGCTGTTTTCCAGCGCAGGGGTCAGGTGGGGCCTGTGTTGGTCAAGGCCATCTGGTAGGCTTGTGAGTAGTAACGCCCGAGGTTGTGCCAGTCGAAATGTTCTGAGGCAATCTGGACGCGATTCCGCTGGTTGATGCGCTCGCGCCGATCCATCTGCATGAAATCGAAAAGGCGGTTGGTGAGCGCATTGGCAGAGTGGTCAAAAGAGTTGAAGCGCCGTTCCAGCACATGCAGTCCATCCTTGTCGTGATTTTCGATATTCTGCGCCAGATAGGTGCCGAAGCCCGAAAGATCACTGGTAACCGACGGAAGGCCGAGAGCCGCGCATTCGAGCGGGGCATAGCCCCAGGGCTCATAGCTGCTGGGGAAGATCCCCAGATGGCAGCCGCGTACAAACTGGTCGTAATCCATGCCGAAAAGCGGGTCGTTGGTGGTGACGAAATCAGGATGATAAACGACCTTCACGGGATCACCCGGCTGGTTGAACAACTGGCAGGAGCGCAGTTGATTCAGGACCTCGTCAGTGCGGTCATCCATTAGGTCATGGGTTACGATGGAGGGCATGCTCTTGCTCTTCCACACATGCATCAGGCGGCGCAGGCGGAGTCGCCAGTAATCATCCACCAGTTCATCCAGATCCGGGAATTTGCCCATGGAGGCCGCCACAAACAGGCGTTCGCCAATCTGGTTGGAGATGGCGCGGCAATCGTCCTGCATTTCCTGCATCATGGCGCGCCGGCGCAGGGCCTCGGCGTTGATCGACCGGATCGGTTTCCTGGTAATGATGAAAAATACGACCGTTTTGTTGGTGCCCGCCTGCTTCATGCGGAAATTGAGTCGCGCCAGCGACTCGATGGTGAGATCAAAGCCCTTGTTGCGGTATTCAAAACGACCTGAGGTGAAAAAATACAAGGTGCGATCCAGATCAAAGGAATAGCTTGGGAAAAAGTGGGCGACCACAAATTCATTGATCTTCTCCTTGTAGACCCGGTGGAGATTCTGAAATTCATGCAGCGCCACAAAGCGTTCAATGTTCAGGCCGTTGGGCAGAAGCGTGTCGGGTTTGCGCCCGAGCAGATGTTCGCATTCGTAGCCTGTGATATCACTGACGGTGGTAAAGACATGGCAACCATGCGCGGCGGCGCGCTCCAGCCTGACCTGCGATTCAATGTTGAATTTCCTGGCGTCCGCCTCCCAGTTGACAAACGGCACATGATCGTAAAACCAGGGATCATTCATGGCCAGATAGCGGCCAAGCATGGTGGCATGTGTGGTGAATACGATGGAGACGGGAATATTTGCGCGGCGCATTTCCGGAATGGCGGAGGCTCCCATCCATTCGTGGAAGTGTGCGATCACCTGGCGTTTGACGGGTTGTGCTTTTGTGATGGCCCGAAAGCATTGTTCAACGGTGTACCCGAACGCAACGACCTGGTTCACCAGATCGTCATCATTCAACGCGATGTTGTGATGTTCCCACATCAGGTACTTGATAAAGCCCAGTTGCGATTGAACCGACTGGGGATTGAGCAACAGCACCCGGGGCCGGCCCGTAATAAGCCAGTGTCCATAATGCGCTTCGATCCCCTGCTCATTCAGCAGGCGCAAGACATCCTGGAAAAAGCCGGTCGGCTGGATCTCTTCGAATTCCGTTTGCGAGGTTTGCGGATTGTAAGGGCCAATGAGGCAGTAGCGGTTTCCCCACTGTTCGACAATGCTGGGAACCTTGGAGCGGATGACGGTATAGATTCCTCCGAGTTGCTGGCATACTTCCCAGGCGACTTCGAAGAGGAGCGGTTGAGCCGATGGGGCAAGCTCCGATGAAACATTAGAATTGATATGCTTAGACATCAGTTACCTCGCGGTTGATTAGTCTCGTAACTTCTACACTCCTCACAGATTTGAGGCAAGCGACAAGTTAAAAGGATGAAGGATGAAGTATGAGTTATGAAAATAATCAAATTTTTATAATTTAACTTTCACACCTCCAGAGACTTAAAATATCCACAATGCCTTTAAAAATACCGAAAATTGTTGACGCGTGGTGGGGCAAAGTGGTGTATTGTGTGGCAATAGTACATGAGTGTGGGGCGCAAGTGCAGGCAGAAGAAAAAAAAGAACCTATATTTGGGATTACGCAGGGCCTTTTCATGGGGAATTACACCCATTCCCTGGATCCCAAGAAGCGGCTCACCATTCCATCGGAATGGCGTGAATGTGCCGGCTTGTCGGCGGGGGGTTTGTATGTGCTGCCGGATCTTGAAGGACGGATGTTTCTAAACGTGTATCCGGCCCGCGAAATGATTCAGCGTCTGCAAAGTATTCGGAATCTCTCCATTGCGGATGTGAAGGGCCGTCAATTCGCCCGTATTTTGGGTTCGCAATCCCAGTTGGTTCCCTGGGATTCGGCAGGACGCATTCGCATCAATGATGGCTTGCTGCAGCATGGAAAACTTATGGATCAGGTTACCCTCATCGGCTCTTTCGATCATTTTGAGTTGTGGAATCCGGAGTTGTGGAAGCAGGTCGGCTCGACCGGGCCGGCTGATCTGGGTGAAGCGGCGCGTTCTGTTGGTTTTTAACCTGAGCTATTTTAATGCATCAGTCTGTATTGCTTACCGAGGTTCTGGCGGAACTGGACTTGAAGCCTGGTGCGATGGTTGTGGATGGGACGTTGGGAGCGGGTGGACATACAGCGGCAATGGCGGCTGCAGTCGGACCTGAGGGTAGGGTGGTGGCGTTGGACCAGGATGCTGGCGCTTTGGATCGGGCCCGCAAGAAACTGGGGACGATGGCGGCACGCTGCACACTGGTTAAGTCAAGTTTTGCGCAGATGGATTCGGTGGTGACAGGGCTTGGCCTGAATCAGGTGGATGGAGTGTTGCTGGATATCGGAATCTCGTCGGATCAGTTGGATGACCCGGATCGGGGGTTCAGTTTTATGAGAGAAGGTCAGTTGGATATGAGAATGGATCAGGCCGCGCCACTGACGGCGGCTGATCTGTTGAACACTCTGCCCGAAGCGGATCTTTCGCGATTGCTGAAACGGTATGGTGAAGAGCCGCGCGCGCGGGCGATTGCGCATAAGGTTGCGGAACAACGGGGAGCGGTTCCCTTCCGGACAACGACTCAGTTGGCTGACCTGGTGACGGCTGTTTATGGCGGGCGGCGTGGGCGGATTCATCCGGCTACGTTGACCTTTCAGGCTCTCAGAATAGCGGTGAACGGTGAATTGGAAGCGTTGGAGGCTGGCTTGGAGGCTGGACTTCGCATTTTGAAAGTGGGCGGCAGAATGGCCGTGATCACCTTCCATAGTCTTGAAGACCGGATCGTTAAACAATTCTTTGTAGGACATCAGGGGCGGATGGAGTCCCTGCCTGAAGGTGGGGCGAAGTGGGTTGGCGCTCTTCCGAAAATGGTGATTTTGACCCGAAAGCCCGTGGTGGCCACGGATGATGAATGTCGCGGTAACCCCCGCGCGCGTTCAGCCAAGTTGCGTGTTGCAGAACGAAAGGAATAAAACGAAATGATTGCGAAAAAAAACAAAAAAAAGGGCCAGGCTAAGTTTCCCGTTCCGATTCCTCTCGTGGCGCTTCTGTTGGTTTCCGTTGCGTTTGCTTTGGTTTATGTCTGCCTCCATACCAGGACCGAGACTCTCGGCCGTGAGATCCGGGGGCTTGAGGCCGCGCGTGATCGGCTGCGTGACCAATTGGTCCGGGAACAGTGCGAATGGGCGAAAATGCAGTCGCCGTCCAGTCTTGAGCAGGCGTTGAAAGGGCATGGCTTGGTGATGACCTGGCCCGGCAGTGACCAAATTGTCCGCGTCCGGTATGGTGGTGCGCTGGACACCCTGCATGGGTATGAAACACGGTCCACGGCCCGAGTGGCCCGGAATAACAGGATTGTGATGAATGACTGAGCCACAGGGATCAACCAGATTCGTATTCATTTTGGTCCTGTTGGGCCTGGCAATGACGGTTCTGGTAGGTCGCCTGGCGTTTCTGCATCTGGGCGGTGGGGATCAGATCAAGGCTACCGCGGCCAAAACCAGGACTTTCAGGCAGACACTCACTGTGCCCAGGGGACGCATTCTGGATGGAAGCCCCTCGGCGGGTATTTTAGCGCTTAACGTCGGCGTAAAGGACATCTGGGTGGATCCCTCCCTTTTGATTGCCAGTAACCGGGTGGGTACCACCCTGACTTGTCTCGCCCCCTTGATCCCCATGGATATGGCGGACGTGTTGCCCAGGATGAACAAAACGAACAGCCAGTTTGCTGTGCTTGCCCGTTATGTCTCTGCCGAGAAAGCGGATGCCGTGGCCAAGCTCAAGTTGCCAGGTGTTCACATGAGCGATTCGTCAATCCGTTCCTATCCACAAAACGTGATGTTGTGCCACGTCCTCGGGTTCGCCAACAATGAGGGCGTTGGCTCAAGCGGGCTTGAACTGGCCATGGAGAAATATTTGAAGGGGAGCCCCGGCCTGATTGAAAGCCGTCTCGACGGGCACCGCCGTGAGATGGTGGAGCGGCGGACGCAGGAAATTCCATCGAAAAGCGGGGCGGATGTGGTGCTCACCATCGATCAGCAACTCCAGTATATCCTCGAAAAAAGCCTTGATGCGGCGATGGAACGTAACCGGTCCAGAGCGGCTTTTGCCATTATGGAACGGGTCCGGACGGGCGAAATTCTGGCGATGGTCAGCCGGCCAGGATTTGATCCGAATAAGTTTCGTGAGGCCCAAGATCCGCAGAAGCTGAATCGCGCTATTGGCTATGTTTACGAGCCGGGCTCAACCTTCAAGGTGTCGGTGATTGCGGCCGCTTTAAACGAGGGGATTGTCAAACCCGATCAGATATTTAACACCGAGAATGGCCGCTGGCTTTACCAGGGGAAAGTGCTGCGTGATTATCATTCCTATGGTCAGTTAAATGTGGCGGATATTCTTAAAAAATCCAGCAATATCGGGGCCGCCAAAATTGCGATCATGCTTGGCGATGCGCGCATGGACCGCTATCTGCGCAGCTTCGGGCTCGGGAGCAAGCTGGGGCTGGATCTGCCGGGTGAAGAGGGCGGTATATTGGCGCAGGTCCAAAAGTGGACCCCCATCAGTTCGAGTCGCATCGCCATCGGGCAGGGGGTGGCGGTGACCGGGCTCCAGATGTTGGGCGTGTTATGCGCCATAGCCAATGACGGGAAGCTGATGAAACCGTATGTTGTGAAGGAAGTGATTGCGGATGATGGAACCGTTTTATTGCGTCGCCTGCCCCAGGTGATTTCCACGCCGATTCGTCCCGATACCGCCGCGCTGATGCGGCGCCTGTTGGCGCGGGTCTGTGAGGAGGGCGGGACGGGAACCAAGGCCCGGGTGGATGGATTTTCAGTGGGGGGGAAAACAGGTACCGCTCAAAAGCCTGTTTCAGGCCATTATTCAGAAACCGATTACATGGCGTCTTTCGTCGGCTTTTTGCCGGCAGACAAGCCTGAAATCGCGATGATCGTGGTGTTTGATGAGCCGCAGCCGCTTCATACCGGGGGCGCGGTTTCCGCACCGGTGTTTGGAGAGGTGGCTGAGCAGGCCGTCCGTTATTTAGGAATTACGCCAACAGAGAGCGTGGCCCCGCTTGCAGCCTCAGCCCGCTCGGATGGCCCTGGTGAGACCTATTAATGAAATTATCCGAACTCTTAAAAAAAGTGAAGCCTATGGCGGTACGGGGCAATACTGACCGTGAGGTGAGCGGCATTGCCTATGATTCACGGCAGGTGACGCCGGATATGCTTTTCGTGGCCATCCCCGGCGCTCATTGCGATGGGTTCGAGTATGCGGAAGAAGCCGTAAAACGGGGTGCGAGTGTGGTGGTTACATCGCATGCGCATCTTTCCTCACGTGAGGTAACCCATGTCCAGATTGAGGATACGCGGCAGGCGTTGGCGCAGATTTGTGATGACTTCTACGGTCATCCCAGCGGGGCGCTGACAGTTGTCGGGGTTACCGGCACAAATGGAAAAACAACCACCGCTTTTATGGTCAGGGATGTCCTTGAATCGGTCGGGCGCATCCCGGGTTTGATAGGCACTGTGCACTATGAAATCGGGGCAAGAATTATTCCCGCGCGCCGGACCACGCCGGAAGCCCTGGAGGTGCAGGATTATTTGAGCCAGATGGTGCGGGCAGGTTGTCACAGCGCCGTTATGGAGGTTTCTTCCCATGCGCTGGATCAGCAGCGGGTTTCCGGTGTTGATTTTGATGTGGCGATCTTTACCAACTTGACGCGCGATCATCTGGACTACCACCACACCATGGACCGCTACTTTGAAGCCAAGCGGCGTCTGTTTACAGGGCTCGGACGGGGTAACAAACGTGCGGTGGCGGTGATCAACCATGACGATCCCTGGGGTCGCAAACTGGCTACGGACCCTGAAATCCGCGCTGAGATTGTCACTTTCGGCATCGAACCTGGCGCCATGGTGCAGGTCGTGGAAATGCGGCTGGGTGCCAACGGCAGTGAATGCAGGGTCAGGACACCCTGGGGTGAAAGCATGGTGAATACGCCGCTCCTAGGGCGTTTCAATCTGCAGAATGTGTTGGGCGCCTATGCGGCCGGCCGGGTCTTGCAGTTTGATGATGCCACCATGTGCAAGGCCTTGGCGGCGCGCGACCGGGTGCCGGGACGGCTGGAGGAGATTCCCGTGGATCGCGGCTGGCGGGTGTTCGTGGATTATGCGCATACGGATGATGCGTTGGCCAATGTGCTGGAAACGGTGCGGGGATTTACGGAAGGACGTCTCATTGTGGTGTTCGGTTGCGGGGGCAACCGGGATCAGAGCAAACGGCCTTTGATGGGGGCGGTCGCCGCGCGTCTGGCGGATATCGCCATTGTCACCTCGGATAATCCCCGTGACGAGAATCCCATGACGATCATCAGTCAAGTTTGTGCCGGGTTTGGGGGACACACCAATTACGAGGTCGTCGAGGATCGCGCCAAGGCGATTGCGATGGCCCTGGCCGTGGCGCGGGACAAGGATGTCGTCCTCATTGCCGGGAAAGGACATGAGACCACGCAGGAGATCGCCGGTGTGCAGACCTTGTTTGATGACCGTGTGACGGTGAAAAAAGCTTTACTGGAAATGGATGGATGAGCCCATGGTCGTATTTGATCCCCTAGACTTGGCTCGTTGGTGCGGGGGCCAATGGCTGCCTCATGCCCCGGAAAACATTCTCACGGTTATTCATGACACAAAAAAAGTCACGCCCGGTGCCTTGTTTGTTGCGCTCCGCGGCGCCCGGTTTGACGGGCATGACTTTGTGGCACAGGCAGCTGGCGCGGGTGCCGTCGCGGCCCTGATCTCCCGCTCGCGCCT
The DNA here is from genome assembly GCA_037141135.1 of bacterium. Classification (GTDB taxonomy): domain Bacteria; phylum Verrucomicrobiota; class Kiritimatiellia; order CAIKKV01; family CAITUY01; genus JAABPW01. The sequence continues at coordinate 10,363 of JBAXDB010000053.1, forward strand.
GGCGGGACTTCAAAAGGTTGGCATTCCGTTGCTGGTTGTGGAGGATTCGGCCCAGGCGTTAAAGGAACTGGCCGCCGGGTATCGGGTCAAACTGGGCCTGTCTGTTGTCGGCGTTACCGGCAGCACCGGTAAAACAACGGTCAAAGAAATGATCGCCTGTCTGTTGGCAACGACCCTCTCAACGGCACGCACCAAGGGGAACTGGAACAATGAGATCGGGCTTCCCCTGAGCATCCTCGCGATGCCGCCGGCAAGTCAGGTGGCCGTGTTGGAGTTGGGCATCAGTCATCCGGGCGAGATGGCCCCGCTGTGTGCCATCGCCAGGCCGGATTGGGGAGTCATCACCAATGTGGGGCCGGTTCATATGGAATTCTTTTCATCCATTGAGGCGATCGCCCGCGAAAAGGGGGAACTGCTGAAAAGTCTGCCCGCCAATGGCATCGCTGTCCTTAGCCGGGATGAACCGCATGAAGCCCTCCTGCGTGCCTGTGCCCCCGGGCGGATCATCACGACGTCCGTCCATGGCGATATTGAGGCCGACTACCGGCTTGTGTTTGCAGACAGGCAGACGGGTGATTGCAGGGTTGAAGATTGCGTCGGGGGCGGGGTCCATTCCTTCCGGCTGCCGCTGCCCGGGGCGCATAATCGGAGCAATGCCTTGCTGGCGATTGCCGTGGCGCGCGGGTTTGGTGTGTCCTGGGACCAGATTGCCGCCGCCTTTGCGCATTTTACGGGGCAACCGATGCGCTGGGAACAGACGAAGGCTGGTGGGGTGACCTTTATCAATGATGCCTACAATGCCAATCCGGTCAGCATGCTGGCGGCGATTAGCACCTTCAGGGAAATGGCGGTGTTGAAGAGGAAGTGGCTGCTGCTAGGCGATATGCTTGAACTCGGAACCTCGGCGGTGGACGCCCATCTCGCTGTCGGGCGCAGTTTACGGGAGGGTACGTGGGCGGGGCTCATCACGGTTGGCACCCTGGGAAAACACATTGCGGCCGGGGCGATGGCCGCGGGAGTCCCTGCTGAGCAAGTCCATTCCTGTGAGACGCTGGAATCAAGTGTTGAGATGTTGAGAAATTGTATCGCCCCGGGTGATGCAGTGCTGGTAAAAGCCTCGCGCGGAAAACACCTGGATGAGGTGGTCGTCAGGCTTTCCGCTATGTTGAGTAAGGATTAAAGACATGTTTTACTATTTGCATTTTTTGAGTAGCTGGATATCCGAGTTTCGTGTGTTCAAGTACATCACGGTACGCGTGCTGTCCGGCGCCGCCACGGCATTTTTATTGTGTGTGATACTGGGTCCCTGGGTCATTCGCAAACTGCGATCATACAAGGTGCAGCAATATATCCGGAAAGAAGAAGCGCCGCCCCTGCACGTATTGCACGAGAAGAAGGAGGGAACCCCTACGATGGGGGGGATTCTCATCATCGGTTCCGTCACCGTGTCCACTCTGCTTTGGGCAATCCCGACCAACATCTTTATTCTTCTGACGTTGTTGACTTTTATCTTCATGGGTTTTGTCGGCTTTTTGGATGACTCGGTGAAGCTGAAAGGAAAAAATGCGAAGGGGCTCAGCGCCCGGGCTAAATTCCGCCTGCAGATTTTGTGGGCTGTGCTGATTGGGGCTGTGATGTTGATCATTCCGGAAACACGGGAGCATACGAGGCAGATGATGGTTCCCTTTTTCAAGGGCCCAATGATTCAGGATTTGGGCTGGTTTGTGGCGATCGCGTTTGTTGTGTTGATTGTGGTGGGCGCGAGCAATGCCGTAAATCTGACGGATGGTCTGGATGGACTGGCGATTGGCTGCAGCAGTACCGTGGCATCGGCCTATCTGGTGATGGCTTATATTGCCGGGCATCGTGCTTTTGCGGAATATCTCTTTTTACCCTATATTCCCGGCGCCGGAGAACTGGCTGTTTTTTGCGGGTGTCTCCTGGGCGGGTGTTTGGGCTTTTTGTGGTACAACTGCCATCCCGCCCAGGTGTTCATGGGCGATACCGGCAGTCTGGCCCTGGGTGGCGCGGTGGCGATGGTGGCCATCCTTATCAAACAGGAACTGGTTCTGGTGATTGTCGGCGGTGTATTCGTGATGGAAGCCATGAGCGTGATCCTGCAGGTGGCCTCTTTTAAACTGCGCGGAAAAAGAATTTTCGCGATGGCGCCCATTCATCATCATTTTGAAATGAAAAAATGGAGCGAAACGCAAGTGACGATCCGATTCTGGATTCTCTCGATATTGTTTGCGCTCCTGGGAATTGCCACGCTCAAATTCCGCTGATTTTAATGACGGGTGTTGTCCTGATGCATAGAATAATGAACGAAATTAACGCCACCGATTTGCGCGGCACTATAATATCTGATCCCGTTGTGTTGGTGCTGGGCTTGGGCGCCAGCGGGGAAGCCGCCGCACAACTATTGCTGCGGCAGGGTCGGCGCGTGATGGTGGTGGATGCCGGTGCGAGCCCGGCGTTGGAACAAAAGGCGCAGAGTCTGCGGGCAAAAGGGTGCCAGGTATTTATTGGCACCCGGAGTTTGCCTGAGACGCAGATTGAATTCGCCGTATTGAGTCCCGGAATTCCTGACACCGATCCATGGGTCAGTGCGTTGCGCGCGCGCGGTGTGCCGGTGATTTCCGAGCTTGAACTCGGGTGGCGTGCCTGCAAGAGCCGCATGCTGGCGGTCACCGGCTCGAACGGGAAAAGCACCCTGGTGAAATTGTGTTGCGAATCGCTCCAGAAGGCCGGCTTTACTGCCGAGGCAGGCGGGAACTATGGGCGGCCCTTATCAGCCCTTGCGTGTTTGGAGCCCGCTCCGGAGTGGGTGGTGGTTGAGGTCAGTTCATTCCAGCTTGAAGCGGTTGAACAATTTGTTCCTGAAGCGGGAGTCCTGCTGAACATCAATCCCAACCATCTTGACCGGCACGGCACGATGGAATGTTATGCCGACATGAAGTCCCGGCTCTTTAAATGCATGGATCACCGGCATGTTGCGGTGATCCCGGAAAACATTTCAGAATGGATCAGGGCGGCGGTGCCCGCCGGATGTCGTATCGCCACCTTCGGGTTATCAAGAACATCCTCTTTTTATTACGAGGCTGGCGGTATTCATGGGACCAGCCTGGTGCAGCCTGTTTCGGTGGCGGGCACTTTTTTCGATAATGAGGTAATGGGCGTGACGGCGGCGGCCTGTGTGGCGGCTTTGGCCGGGGCCGGGGTCTTGCCGCAGTGTGTCACCGCCGCCGCAAATGATTTTCAGTGTTTGCCGCATCGTATGCAAAAAGTGGCGGAAATTGACGGGGTTTCCTTTGTAAATGACTCCAAAGCCACCAATCTGGCGGCCATGGCCGCAGGTGTAAGGATGGCGCGTGGGCCTGTGCGGCTGATTGCGGGCGGGTTACTGAAAGAAAAGGATTTGAATTCAGTAAAAAAAGTACTGGTAAACAAGGTGCACGGCGTTTACATTATCGGGAAATATTCACTTGTCATGGCTGCCGCCTGGCAGAGTGAGCTAAGTTGTGTTGTGTGTGCTGATTTGCAGGAGGCAGTGAATAGGGCCTGGCAGGATGCGCAAAGAGGCGAAGTGATTTTATTGTCGCCCGGTTGTGCAAGCTTTGACCAGTTCAGGAGTTTTGAAGATAGAGGCGAGCAGTTTTTAAGAATTGTGCGAGATATACAAAAAGGAGAATAGGCAGTGAAAAAGGCGCGAATAATTGGAACAGTGGCGGTGGTCGGTGGTTTGATGTTTAGTGCTGGATGCGGAACAACTCGTGTTAAGGAGGAGCCGATTGCGCCAGTCGTAATGCCTCCGACCACAGAAGTTGTGGCGCCTGTTGAAGTCAAGCCCGTTGAGCCCAAAGTCGAGGCAGTGGTGGAATCCAAAACCTATTCAGTCAAGCCCGGTGACAGCCTGGGCTCGATCGCCAAGCGGTTCAAGGTGTCCACCAAGGACATAATCAAGCTGAACAACATTACCAATCCGAACAAGATTCGCGTGAACCAGAAGTTGAAACTCCCCGGGTCTGTGGAGTTGAGCGCCGCTGATGCTGCGCCTGTTTCAAAGGTTGTGCACAAGAAGATTGCAAAATCTTCCGTGAAGTCCGCGCCGGTGACCGCCAGTGGAGACGTTTATGTTGTGAAGTCCGGCGACATGCTGGGCGGCATTGCCGTGGCCCACAAGACGACAACCAAAGCGCTCAAGCAGTTGAATGGGCTGAACAGTGATAAGCTGCAGGTTGGGCAGAAACTCAAACTGCCGAAAGGTTCAACTGCTCCTGCCGTAAATGAGGCTGTGGCCCCGGCTCCCGGTGAGACTGTGGCACCTGATGCGGTGATGCCCGCGGCTGAACAGACAGCGACTGATGTCACGGCTCCGAAGTCGAACGAGGTCCTGCATGTCGTGGAACTTAACCAGGATTTGAACTCCATTGCCATGATGTATGGTGTTCGCGCTGAAGAAGTGATGAAGCTGAACAATTTGTCTTCGCCTGACGTGAAGCCCGGGCAGACGTTGAAAATTCCTCCGCCTGTTGAGTGATGCGGAAAACGCCCACCATATTAGTGGGTATCGTTCTTTTGTTACTGGCGCTGGGCATCGTAATGTTGGCCAGCGCCAGTTCTGTTAAAGGGAACGCTGTCTACAAGGATGCGAACTATTTCCTGTTCCGGCAGTTGATCTGGTTGGTCGCTGCGGCGGTGGCAGGCTTGGTTACGGCCTCTATTGATTACCACCAGTGGCAGCGCTGGTGGATTCCCCTGTCGGTGTTTGCGGGTCTGTTGCTGGTCCTGGTGCTGGTTCCCGGCATTGGCGCCAAAATCAATGGCAGCCACCGCTGGATCCGAATCGGTCCCATCAGTACGCAGCCTTCCGAGTTGGCGAAGTTTGCGCTTGTCATCATGATGAGCGCCTGGATGACAAGGGCCGGCAATCAAGCCGCGACCTTTAAAGAGGGGATTCTGAAACCGCTTGCTTTGATGGTGCCGGTGTTAGGACTGGTTATTATTGAGCCGGATTTTGGCACGACGGTTCTTCTGGGTGTGGTGGGGGCTGCCATCATGTTTACCGGGGGCAGTCCGGCCCGCTATCTGGCTTTGCTGGGCCTGCTTGGCTTGCTTCTTTTCGCGGGCGCGGTGATGCATGATCCGGTACGGGCCGGTCGCGTGTTGGCATTCATGGATCCAGAAAAATACCCGAAGGAGGCCTATCATCTTCAGCAATCCGAGCAGGCCTTCACGCTGGGCGGGGTATGGGGTGTAGGCCTGGGTGAGAGTCTCCAGAAACATTTTTATTTACCGGAAGCCCACACCGACTTCATTCTGGCCATTATCGGGGAAGAGCTTGGCATGGCTGCAACCATTCTGGTGGTGTTGTTATTCGCGGGCTTTCTGGCTTGTGGAGCGGTCATCAGTTTTCAGGCGCCTGATGGTTTCGGACGATTAATGGGGATTGGTTTCACGTTAATGACCTCCGTGCAGGCGGCCATTAATATCGGGGTTGTTTCCGGATGTTTGCCCACCAAGGGGCTTGCGCTTCCCTTTATCAGTTACGGAGGCTCCAGTCTGATCGTTTCCATGATGTGCGTGGGAGTGCTTGTGAACATCGCCCGCCAGGGGGTGGTCCCGGAAGATTGTGCCGTCCGCCATGCTGTCCGTGATCGCGCCCGGTGGATGTAAAACTTGACGCGTCTGATGGACATTGATAGTGTGTCGCCGCTTTTTGACGAGGTTTGGAAAGACGGTCCTTCCCGGGGATATTTCTAAATCTAAAAATTCGTCATTTCTTCTATCGGGGTGTAGCGCAGACTGGTAGCGCGTTTGGTTCGGGACCAAAAGGTCGCGG